>JBASVF010000269.1:0-4629 GCA_049275795.1 Desulfomonilia bacterium | reverse complement strand
GGCCTTACCAGTTGTATGCATACAACGCCTCCAGCACCGGGCTCACCGCGGATGTGACGAAGCTTCAAGGCGAGTGGGAAATCAGCAATGCCTTCAAGTACGGCAATACCCTGGAGTTCACCGTTACCCCGCAGGGCGAGGGATCGCAGGCAACGACCGCGACCATCGAGGGTGAAGACTCGGATGGAAACACGATCATCGGCACGATCGTCGAGATCAGCTACGAAGACCTCGCAGGCCGGCAGGCGGTAGACATCTACGAGGTGACCATCAATCCCCTCACCACCAGATCCGGGACATACAGCCTCAACGGGCTTGCAACCTACTATTTCAAGTTCGACAAGGACGGCAATATTGTCGAGCGCGCCATTGCCATCGGCGTCTCCGACGGGGACGGAACCCACATGATCACCGGCCTGGCCGCGCCGGTGGTGGAGGAATAGCCCGGGCTCGCCGCACCATACCGGGCCGCGTTCGAGACTGCCGGCTTGAAGCCGGCGGCGCTCAGGCCTCGAAAGCCCTCCGGATGTCCCTCCCAATCATGAGGGGCGTGTGTGCTTCGCAGGCGTTTTCCATTCACCACGCGCTCCTCTTCTTGAGTCATCCGGCGCCGTCCACGGCATCCAATATTGGTTCCCGGATGCCCCGAGGACGCTTCCTATGCTTTCTCGGCCTTCCGCAAACCGTGGCTGCAAGCCGAATTTCCAGTTATCATCCTTACCTATGCGCCTTGGACCGGGAAGAAAATCTTTTCATTGATCCATGGAAAAATGTTTCTCTTTTACCTCCCGGTCAAGGGTGAATAGATTATAACCAATTGAAATATAGCTTGATTTTAATGGCATATTTATTGCTGACCTGACTGGCATGAGTATCAGGAAGAGAATTCTTGATCACCATGACATGGTCCGGGAGGTTTCGATGCGAGTATGGAAGCTGTTCACACTTCTTATTGTCCTATGCCTGCTGTGGTCCCCCCTCCATGCGGAGATGCGCGCGATCAGCGACGAGACGCTCTCCGAGATCACGGGCGAGGGCTTCTGCAGCTTCACCATGGAAGGAGGCGTTGTCCGCGCGGATTTCGACATCACCGCCTCCACCCGCACCCATGTTGACCGCCTGCAGATGGGCTACTGGGATAACGGCTCGGGCCTGGGGTGGGACCAGGACTGGGAGGACGTGGATTTCGGCTACACAGGCTACACGCTCAACTGCAACGGCCTATTCTTCGAGGCGGGTTTCTCGAATATTACCGATCCCTCCAGCCGGCAGCTCGAATATCTCCGGGTGGGCTCTCCGTCGGTGACCGGTCGCATCCGGGCGGACTTCCGCTCCTTCACCGGCACGATCGGCGGCAACACCTACACGCGGGAGTCCCTCAGGCCCGGCCTCCTTACGGGCATGTACAGCATCAGGCCCAGGGGAGAATATTTATACTTCCAGCTCAGCAGGACGAGCGGGTGGTCGGTACACGCCGGCCCCGGTGCTTCGATGTCCAATATATTATAGCGAGGTGATCGCGGAAGAGCCGCATGGCAGGGAACTTACGAGATGGAGGCAATTCTCGACCGAAGAAACAGATTGAATATGATAAATATCTCCCAGCCAGGAAATTGGATTCAGGGCATAAGATAACGGAAAAAGGAGGTGATGCACTGGCAAGGGTGTTTGCAGGAGGTTTCATGGAATTGGAAACTGCAGTGAGGTTGGCGGGGTAAAAAGGTAAAAAAAGGAACTTAATGTTTCATACAAAAATATATTCCGGAGGTAACGAGTTATGAAGAGAGTATTGACCTTGTTGGCGATCATGATGCTTCCCCTGTCCGTCATGGCGATGACCCCGGTCAGCGACCAGGCACTTTCCGATGTCACCGGCCAGGCCGGCGTGAGTATTCTCCCCGACGTGACCATCGGCATGAGCGATGTGGATATTGCCTGGGGCGACCCGGGCGGCCTTGGCGGCGTGGTTGGTACAAACGACGGCTGGATCGGGATCAGCGGCCTCGACATGAGCACCACATCGAGCTGCACTGATCCCAGCCAGCCCATCACAATCGACGTGGCCACTGATGACTCCTATGATGGCGCCACCTACATCCGGACGAATCTCGGGACCCTCTCGATGACCCTGAACGACTTCAGCTCCGACATCGGACTTGGAGCCACCGCAGCAGACGCTATCGCAGGGAGCCAGTCCCTCGGTGTCATCAGCATGGGCGGCACCGACATCGTGTTCGACGGGTCCTCCTACATGGACATCTATGCCACCGCTAACTGCGGAGTGAACATCTACCAGGAGATCAATGACCTGGAACTGTCCCTCGGCTACGTGTCCTATGGTGACACTGACGGCTTCGAGGGGTACACCGCTGCCGGTTATGTGGGTCTGGCGGATCTCAGCGACTTAACGGTCGATATGAATGGGACCGTCAGGATCGACGTGGGTACTTCCGACGGAGACACCAGGGTCCAGATCACCCTTGATAACCTCGTGACCACGATTGGAAACGAGGCCAGTGCCATCGAAGGCAACGTGGTCCTCTGCGACAACAACACGCTCAGCGATTATGGTAACTCTGACATCCTCGGCAGCATCTACATCTCCACGTTCACCCAGACCATCGACGGCAGCGTGCAGATCTTCGCGCACTGATCCTGTCGGAAACGAGGGTAACCGGGAAAGGAGGGTTGATTTTCAACCCTCCTTTCTCTTCGCGGGGCGCCTTCCCGGCAGCGCTGCACTTCCAGGTGGATCATGAGCCACGGTCCATCTAATTTTAAGGATTACGGTTCGAACGGTCGAAAGGATCCGGTATGGAGAGGGCGTGCTCCCGTAAACCCAGCGGAAATGGATTGAAGTGAAGATGGAGCGGCAGGCATGAGGGAAGGCAATCTTTCCGGCATGGCGGTTTCTTCTTTCAGTTTCTGTTTCCTTCCCCCCTTTCATTCTGTACGGGTTTCGTTCGGAAAGCGCATCCGGGTGATTGACAGATCCGTCCCAATCTGGGAGAATGCTTGATATTATGGAGGTTCTGGCAGGTTTTCTCATCGTGCTGGCCTTTGTGGCCTCGTTTCTTCCCGTCAGGCCGGTGCCGGAGGGCGAGATGGCGCTGTATCCGGACACGCCGGGGGTGCAGCACGTCCTGAGGAACGATGTCAAGCCGGCCTCCGCCGCGCAGTTCGAAAACATCGTCAAGCAGCAGTTCGACTACAGCTGCGGTTCCGCCGCCCTTGCCACGCTGCTCAACTACTACCTGGGCGAAAACTTCACCGAGGAACAGGTGATCCAGGGCATGATGGAGTACGGCGACCTCAGGCAGATCGAGCAGAGGCGCGCATTCTCGCTGCTCGACATGAAGCGGTTCGTCACGGTCCTGGGCTACGAGGGTGCAGGGTACGTGGCCGAGCTGGACGACCTCAAGGCTCTCGACAAGCCCTGCATCGTGCCCATCGAGTTCATGGGGTACAACCACTTCGTGGTGTACCGGGGCATGTACGGCGATCACGTGTTCTTCGCCGATCCCTTCATGGGCAACTTAAGCTTCACGGTAACGGAGTTCGAGGAGATGTGGCACCGCAATATCGTCTTCATCGTGTCCGACCGGGGAATAAGCATGAATGCGCTCCTTCTCAAGGAGGAGGACCTCCGTATCGTCGAGATAGTAAGGACGAGCGATGTTCTGACCGAGCATGCGCGATCGGATATTCTCGAGGAGCAGCAGCGGCTGATGGAATCCATCAGGGGCCCGGATGGCGAGACCCTGAGGTACCAGTTCAGGAGCATGGGCAGCAGGTGATCTCGATGCCGCGGGCTTAGGTTCCCGGGGATTCTGGATTGGCGGTTTTTTACAGCAAGAGGAGGCCGTACGTGAAAAAGCATGTTGCGAAGTGGCTCGTTGTTTTGACCTGTGCATTTTGTTGCTCTCTTGCAGGCGCTGACGACGGAATGGCCCAGGACCGGGCTCAGGAGACCCAGGAGCTGTTGGACCGTATAGATGAGCTCGAAAAGCGGATCAACGAGCTCACCGAAGAGAGCCGCGCAAGGAGACGGCTGGAGGTCACCGAGCAGGAAAAGCAGGAAAAGGAGAAGGAAGTGCTGGAGGCCGTAGGAAAGGAATATTCCCTCGAACCCAGGTACACCCTGGGCCTGGACTATTCTGTGACCTACAAGTACTCACCCAGCGAGAGGATAACCAATCAGTACGTGATAGAGCGCCAGATCGACCACGAGATCAGGCATATCATCAGCCCCTCCTACAGCGTCCTGGACAACCTGACCCTGGACCTGAACCTGCCCTTCGTGTACCGCTACAACGAGGTCGGCACCGACAACGAGATGGACGAGACCGACATCGGGGACATCTCCATGGGCTTCTTGTACCAGCCCGTGAAATCGAAAGCCGGCGAGGTGAGGACCATTCTCGGCCTGAGCGTCACCTTCCCCACCGGCAGGAGTCCCTACGAGATCAACCCGGCCACCGAGCTCTCGACTGGCAACGGCGTGTACGCCTGCTCGCTCACCGCGAGCTTCAGCAAGCAGATAGACCCGGTGGTGGCGTTCTGGAACGCCGGCTACACCTACCGTTTTGACGCCGACGACCTGGATTACAAGGTCGCGGAGAACATCAT
>JBASVF010000268.1:0-7681 GCA_049275795.1 Desulfomonilia bacterium | reverse complement strand
CAGGAGCCACCGGAAGCGGGTCGCATCCTATGCCTATACCCCGCTCACCAAGCCGGGCGAGGAGAAGCACCTGCGGGCCTACCGGGTCACCATCGACCCCCAGACCGAGCACCAGGGGGTGGAATATCACCACGAGGGAGAGGAGTTCGTGTATGTCCTCGAGGGAAGGCTCACGATCCAGGTGGGCCAGAACACCTCGGTCCTGAAGAAAGGCCAGAGCATCCACTTCGACTCTTCGCTGCGCCACAAGCTCGGCAACCCCGGGCGCGAGAAGGCGGAGCTGCTCGTGGTCATCTATCTGCCGTAAAAGGAGCGGACATGGCATTCCAGCTGACAGCGGAACAGGAAATGATCAGGCTCATGGCAGAGGATTTCGCAGCAAGGGAGCTGGAGCCCTTTGCCGCCGAGCGCGAGCGGAGCGGAGTTTTTCCCCTGGACGTAATCCGCAAGATGGGCGGGCTGGGGCTGCTGGGAATGATGGTGCCTCCCGAGCACGGCGGCTCCGGGGCCGGGGCCGTGAGCTACTGCCTGGCCCTGGAGGAGATCGCCAGGGCATGCGCGTCCACGGCTGTGACCATGTCGGTGGCAAACCTCTCCACCGAGCCGCTGCTCAAGTTTGGCAACGAGCGACAGAAGCAGGACTATCTCGAGCCGCTCGCATCGGGCATGATGCTCGGCTGCTTCGCCATCACCGAGCCGGGCTCCGGGTCCGACCCGGGGAGCCTGCTGCTGAAGGCCGAGGATAAGGGAGATCACTACCTCCTCAACGGCACCAAGGTCTTCATCACACACGGCGAATATGCCGACGTGGTGAACCTCATCGCACGCACCGGACCGGACAAGGGCAATCGCGGCCTGTCCGCCTTCATCGTCGAGAAGGGCACGCCCGGGTTCTCGATCGGCAAGCGCGAAGACAAGATGGGCCTGCGGGCCTCCAACACCGTGGAGCTCGTCTTCGACGACTGCCGCGTGCCTGCGGACAACCTCGTGGGCAGGCCTGGCCAGGGGTTCAAGATCGCCATGTCGGCCCTGGACAGCGGCCGCATCGGTATCGCATCGCAGGCTGTGGGCATAGCGCGGGCGTGCATCCAGGAGGCGGCCGCCTACGCACGGGAGCGCAGGCAGTTCGGCAGGACAGTGGCCTCCTTCCAGGCCACGCAGTTCTCCCTCGCCGACATGGCGACCGAGATCGAGGCGGCCCGCCTGCTCACCCTCTCGGCGGCCGACGACAAGGACCGCGGTGTCCCCTTCACCAAGGCCGCGTCAATGGCCAAGCTCTTCGCCTCCGAGGTAGCGAACCGCGCAGCCTATCGCGCCCTGCAGATTCACGGGGGCTACGGCTACATGAAGGAGTTCAAGGTAGAGCGCCTCTACCGGGATGCCCGGGCAACCACCATCTACGAGGGCACCTCCGAGATCCAGAGGCTCGTCATCGCCCGGGAGCTCTTGAAAAGTTAGAATGGCAGGCTTGAGGAGGATTCAGTAGACCGGGCCTGCGATGTCCCGGGGGAAGGCTGAAGACCGGTACTGGTGCGCCGCTATCTCGGGCGGCAGGCCGAGGCTGGCCATCAGTGAAACGGTATAGTCCCTGGTTTCCAGCTCGTCCGAGGCGTCTTTGATCTCCATGAACTCTCCCGCGAGGGCGAGCGACCGGGAGGCACGGCTCTGCCGGGGTTTTGCGAAGTTCCAGTTGAGCAGGCAGCCTGCCTTGCGCTCGATCAGGACCGAGCCCCGCTCATCGGCCCTCTTTTCCAGGTAGGACACCCTGGCGCTCATGGTCAGCGCCTCGGATGCAAGTTTTAAGGTGCCGTCGAGCGAGCCCTGGTAGGTTTTCTCCCGCAGGTCCGACCCCTGGAGCATGCAGTCCCGGTAGGTGAGCACGGGTTTCAGGGCGAGCCACTCCCCGGGCCTGATGCTGCAGGTGAGGCGGGCGGTGTGGGTCATTTTGTCGGCCGACCCCGTAGGCTGCGCCCTGTCAAAAAACCATGAGATCGAGTAGCTGGGCGACAGGTCGATGATTCCCCTGCTGTAAGACAGGCCCAAATGGGTGGTCTGCGTCAGGGTGTCCAGGGCGGAACCGCTCTCCGGGAGCATGTCGTCGGATCGGCTGGTCTTCAGGGTATGGCTCGCAGACAAGACAGGCCAGCCGGCCAGCTTGAGCCGGTACCCGATCCTGCCGGTCCTCACCCTGGTGAGGGGGTCAAGGCCGCTGTCCTCCACGTTGCTCCTCGACTGCGCCAGGTCCAGAGACAGGCTCGAATTCCCCAGGAGGTACTCGGTGCTCAGCATAAGCTCGTCGCGGTTGTTCGCCATGTCAGGGGCCGCGATGGTTCGGTAATCCTGCCCCAGCCGCTTGTAGGCAAAGGCGTAGCTCAGGTTCCGGGCCGATCCTGCAAGCCGCATCCTCCATGCGCTGTCGCTCTGCGCGGGGCTGTCCTGTGCGGGATCCTGGTCGTACCGGCTGTAGCAGTACTCGCCCGAGAACCTCATGAGGCCGCCCAGGATGCCGCCTTCGAGCCCGGCGCTGTACGCCGAGCCCTCCCCGGGCAGCGTGCCGGAGAGCATCCTGGCGCCGTAGGGGTTCGTATTGCGGCCGCCGAGGTAGTGAAAGGAGAACTTCAGATCCCTTTCCTCGAGAATGGACCGGGTGACGCGCCCGCCCATGAGCATCAGCCCCGGGCCGGACTGTGCCGGCAGGCGCCCGGCAATTGCGGGAGAGGTACCCTGCGTGCCGAACGCCTCGGCCGTGTACCTGGATCCCCTGAGCCCGAGCATGGCCCCTCTTCGCGTGAGGCTGGGCGCAATGAGATCAGATGATTGGACGACCACGTCGCCCACCGTGGCCCTGATCTTCTCCTGCTCGTGCTGGAGCCGGAAGAGGCTCGGTCGGAGCGAGCTTTCAGAGACGGACAGGCCCTGGTTCTCCAGGTGCCAGGTGCGCATGTCGCGCGGGGTGCCGCTGGCCGGCAGGAGGCCCGTCCCGGCCCCCATATCCCGTGCCGCGGGCGGGGAGAGATCGGGGCCTGCGGCGCAGGCGCAACCGGATGGGTGCAGCAAAACCCCGGTGACTGCCAGAAGTACTGAGATCATCAGAGAAGCGAGTTTGCCCATGCCCGATTCCCCGCGGTTGGTTGGCGCCGTCCGTCTTTACGAGTGCCGGCTCCATGTGACTTTCAAGCGCCCGCGACCTGCAACAACCTCCTTATCGGATGCGGAATGCAAATAATGAAGGAGCAACCAGGGGATTTACCCCTCACGGCTTGGCAGCAGGAGACCCGGCTGCCAGGATCACGCGGCGGGCGGGGAGGCGGGGGCTTTTAGACCGAGGCGTGGAGGATCGGGGGCCTTCCGGGAGGTTTCTTGTTTTTCCCGGCCTCGGGCCTACTATGATGAGCAGAGGAGACCGAGGAGGTGGGTATGGCTGACTGCAGTACGATGAAAAAGGGTGAGATATATGTGTGCCTCAATTGTGGGATCGAGCTCCAGGTGGTGCGTGAATGCGACGCGGACAGGTGCCCCTCTCACCAGGGCACTCAGTCCGGCGGCTGCACCTTCTCCTGCTGCGGCGAAGAACTCGTGAAGAAGCAGTAGTCCCTGCCGCGACGGGAAAGCTTGGGGGGAAAGGCACTCCCTCCCCGCCGGCGGGGAGAAAGCTTCTCGGGCCCCGGGAGAGCGGGCAGGCATTGCCCGGCTGCGGCCGGGTACAGGCAGGAATCAGCCCCTCGTCACGATTATCGGCCCCTGCGCGGGTCTTAAGCCCGGGCGCGCTCTGCACGGCGCGGGCTTGAGCCGGCTGGCGGGCCGTCTATTATTACCCTATAACGAAAATCACCAGTGAAAGGCCCGGCTCACACGTTCACCATGCGTCACGTGCATCCTCCGAGCCGGAGCACGGCCGGGTGAGCCTGACGGGATCGACCTCCCGAGCGTATGTGCAGCCGTAGGGGAGGCGGCATTCTGTATTTCTTGAAAGAGCATCCGGAGGTCGATCTGGCGGGCGAACCGGCCGGCTTCATCGAAGGACCTTGTTCCACCCTGGAAACCGGTAATGATAGAGGAGGTTTGAAAACCATCGACATCGCTTCATACCTTTGCTTCCAGGAAGGGAATCTCCCGGGCCTGTTTCTACCGGACACCGTGCGTACAGGGTGTGTGCGCCTCGAATTTGCCTTTGATGTGGACCTCCTGGGTTTGATGTCTGAATCACGGCGTGGCGTCAGGCGAGGCATGGATCTTCATGCCTGAACCGCTTGAAAAGGAGGATCCTATGGAGAATCGGATTTGGAAAAGGCTCGTGCTCTTGGGTATCGTCCTGGCGCTCTCTTTCACAGGTGCAGCCTGCGACGATGACGATGACGATGATTCGCCTGCTCCCCAAGTTTTCGAGGAGGGGAACAACGTACCCGTGACCTCTGAAAGGATGCTTGACCGCTACGATTTTACCATGGCCATACAGAGCGGCGAGCCGTTTCTCACCCTCGTCCAGTCTGTGGATGACACTGAGCGGACACTGGTGGTGAGCAACCGGGGTGAGAGCAGCCTGAGCGGAACCTATGAAACCTCGGCAGGGGAGGATGGGACGCAGAGGCTGGTGACCATCAACGGCGGCTCTGCCTTTCTCCTGACCGCAACCAACTACTGGAATGAAGGCACCCTGGATGACTTCTCCATCTTCGTGGAGGAGGATATCGTGTTCCAGGAAGACTCGCCGGGTCCCCAGGACAACCTCCCTGTGCAGGGCGAGTTCACGCTCCGGTATGGCGTGAATGTTGTCAGGGTCGTGTTCCTCGAGGACGATAGCGGGGTTCCCGGGGCCCACATGTCCCTGGACGGCGGGGGCGAGGACTTCTTGCCTGTTGATGAGTTCGACGACCTCCCATTCGATAACGTGTTGGTGTGGCAGCAGAAAGCCGCCCTGGGGTTCCTGGTCTTGGAGTTCCTTGCCGAGCAGGTGATGCTCTCGGCAAGGACCGCCCTGATCATAGAGGCAAGCGAAACCGTGCTCGAGCAAAACGGCGCGATCACCTTCGCGTGCGATACCTTTCCTGCCGATGCCGTGCTTGATCCCGATGCGGCCGAGCCCTCACTGACGCTCACCTGGATCGACAGTGTCGAGGATGGCCAGATCGGCACCGGCGACGCGTTTAAGTTAGACTTCGTCTCATGCTGGGCCAATGATGAAGGAATGCTCATCGACGACCTGATAGACGGTCAGGTGGACCTGCTGGGATATGTGAGGGTGGTGGAGCCCCGGGACGGCGGCGAGGTGCTCACCCAATTCGGGTTCGACCCCGGGGATGAGGCCACGGCCGGCGTTGTCTTCATCGACCTCACCCATACCGAGATCGAAGAAGATGACGATGGCGTTCCTGTCGCTGATCCCGAGGAGACCTACACCATCAACGGCGGATACAGCATTCTGTTCACCGAGCCTGCCGCGATTCAGGAGGAGCAGCTGGTCGAAGAGACGCAGGCAATCAAGCAATGAGTTCAGCTGCAGCCAGCGGGGAGGCGGGAGGCGCTGGCAACGGCAAACTTGGCGGCCCCGCCTCCCCAGGCTCTCAAAGACTTGCCGCCAAGGATCGGGGGCCTCGGGCAGGGGCGTATCGAGCCTGATGCATCCGGCCCGAGGCAGTGATGAAGCAGTGCCTTGTTCTGAATGGGATAACCAGGAAGGTTATTGCCACGCAGGCAGGGAGCACATCTAATTATGTCGTCACCCCTGCCTCTCATGTAATAAATAAAACGCCAGTTGATCCTTTGTATGGCGAAATATCAGTAGAACCACGAAGGTGAAGAGAACCAACATGCTCAACGCACCCTTCAGGAAATCCTCCATTGGCTCGGTGCCATTGAATCCAGTTTAAGGGAGGTACCTCAGCTGAAGCGCTGCACCCACTGCCTTCGCCATCCTAATCTGCCCATGCGTTAGCACTTTCTGATGGAAGCGATTATTAGGCGGGCTGTAATACAGCTACTGGAATTCCCATGATAGCTCTTTCTTAAGAACAGCATCTACTTCTACCGCGCTGATGCCATACCTGGCTCCAATATCAGCGGATACTGCTTTCTCATCCACCCCTTCCATATCGTCGGGAGCAAGCATGCTTTCGCGCTTCATACACTCGTCCTGCCAGTCTCGCCAGATCTTGACCTCTTCCGGTGTGAGCCGCTTCGACCAGTCCAGCTCCTTCAGCTCAGATGTTTTGAGCATGATGGAGTAATCGCCCGTTCTCACATCCATGGCAGCAGCCCAATCCCCATTTGGTGCATACTCAACAACCCCTAATGTGCATCCGTATCCAATGTATTCTGGATAGTCATTGAAACAAATATTAAGGGCGTTAAAAGGTGTCTGAAGCTTTGCCTCGTCAAACACGTGATCAGCAATCTCCTCAAGCTGTTCGACCGATGCGTATTGAGGGACCACAACATGATATTTGTAGCGCTTGACACTGTCCAATGACACATCCTCTACATCGTAGACCGAGTACGTGGGCAACTCGGTTTCAGTATGAACAAGGTTCGGTTCGGCCTGGCGCGCCACCTGAGGTTCCGACTCTGACGCCGGTACTGATTCCACTTGAGTGAGTGATATGGCTAGCTTCAAATGCGTGACTTCCTCCGGGCAGGTACCCCCCATGGCATCATCTTTTGTCACATCCATAAGAAATGCTATGAGTAAGATCAACCCGGCCACAGTCATCGCAATGCGCAATGGTTGGCTGATTCTGTTATTCTTCCACATTGTCAAACTTCCATGGGGAACCGAGATGGGGAAGATGAGGGCATTCGCCCAGATCAGCAGGCAGGTAACCCATCCAGCAGCCTGCGGTTCAATCCAGCCCGGGACAGATGCTGCTGGCAGTAAAGGTGGAACTGGTGAACCAAATTCCTGCTTCCAAGCTCTGATTTCATCATCAGTCCGTATGATTCGATCTACATCGCTATATTCGAGCACCTGTTCAATTGTGACAAAAGTATCATTCATGGTGAGGGTGCCGGTCGACTCCATGTATTCGACATTACGTCCTTCAGTATGAATTCCAACCTTCATAGCTCACCCTCAGATATTTGTTGACGCACTAAGCACATGTCTTCAGGGTTCCAACGAACATCGCTGCTGCGATACTGTCATTTTTAACAAGAGTATATAATAACCTCCGGGAATCAATACTGTAGCTCCGGTCCATCACCCGATTTTTATCCTCATTTTCATTGGCTTTTTGATCTCAGGAAATCGCAGATCCTCTTACTAATTTAAAATACTGGGTTTCCGGGGACCGACTATAATTATCCTCCGATCCATCCCCAAACATGTGGGGAGAACTTTATGGAGCCACGTCCTAACAGACGTGGAAACTTCGAGCAGCGGCCTCAGCTGTTCGACGCTAAGGGGCTTCAATGGAGCCACGTCCTAACAGACGTGGAAACCCAAAAGAAAATGAAGGGAGAATGAAAATGAGAATCGCAGCTTCAATGGAGCCACGTCCTAACAGACGTGGAAACGCGCGATCGAGCTCAAAAAGTCGCTGCTCTCCCGGGCGCTTCAATGGAGCCACGTCCTAACAGACGTGGAAACGCCGTGTACGTTCCCGCCGCGCTGCCTTCCCCGCTGGGCTTCAATGGAGCCACGTCCTAACAGACGTGGAAACGCCGTGTACGTTCCCGCCGCGCTGCC
>JBASVF010000267.1:0-9646 GCA_049275795.1 Desulfomonilia bacterium | reverse complement strand
CCCCCGGTCTTCTGTTTACCCGTCTCCCGGCAGAGCGCCTCACCGTTTCCTCTCGGGAATAACCTTAAGGAGGATATGTGCAGCAACAGATTGTTTTCTCAGTATGAAATCATCCTCCCCTTCTCTTCACCCGGCCGGGTCTGCGGTATGATATGCATTATAGCCCAATTTTTACTTGACTTTGCCTCACCATTTTCTTTATCTACCTATTTCCATGACAAGCTATATTTTACTTACAACCAGCTCCAGCTTCTTTTTCTTTTTTGGTTAGGTCTACCTGCTGAGTTCTTTTTTCACTGAGCAGTAGAGAGCTAGTCAAAAAAGACCGCGGGTAGACCCGAACGGATCTGCCCGCGGTCTTTTTTTGTGTGCATGGCTTACAAGGTCCTGCGGATATGGCGCAGGGAAAAGGGGGATCGTGAAATGAAGGATATGAGACGGTTTCTTATGTCTGTTGTTCTCTGTATCGGGCTTCTGTGCGCAATGGCGCCTAAAGGGACGGCCGCCGAGAGCATCAGGGTCGGTGCGGCCATGAACCTGACCGGGCCGGCATCAACCTGGGGCCAGTACCACGCCAAGGGGCACCAGGACTACTTCCGGTATGTCAACGAGGTCAAGGGCGGCGTAGCGGGCAGATCGCTCGAGCTGATCCTCGTCGACACGGCATACAAGGTTCCCGAGGCGGTCTCTGCGGTGCGGAGGTTCGCCCAGCAGGACAAGGTGGTCATGATCGCGACCTGGAGCGCGGGCGAAGGCCTGAACGTCAAGCCCGTCATCAAGCGCTACGGCATCCCAGCCATCAACTACTCAACGGCCTGGGAGATCCTCGAGCCTCCCATAGACTACATGTACCTGCCCTTCGGCAGCTACCGTCTCGACTGCTACGCGGTGCTGGACTACGTCAGCGCCGTGCACACGGGACCCGGGCCTGCAAAGGTGGGGCTGCTCACCTACAACAACGCATACGGCCGTTCCATCCACAAGCCCAGCATCGAGTACGCAAAGAAGAAGAACATCGAGATCGTGGCCATCGAGGAGTTCCCGCCCAAGACCGTGGACGTGACGACCGAGATGCTCAGACTCAAGGACAAGGGCGCCCAGTACGTGTTCATCCAGCTCCTGCCCGCTGCCATCATCTCGGCCTTCAAGAGCGCGGACCGCATCGGCTACGACCCCATGTTCCTGGGCACCTGGACCTCCACGGATCCCGACTTCTTCAAGATGGGCAAGGGTCTTATCCGCGATAGGCTGAAGATGCAGTTTCCGGGCGGGCTGCCCGTGGACGGTACCCCGGGTGTGAAGCTGATCATGGACCTCTGGCAGCGCTACCATACCGTGGATTCCTTCGATACCGCATACTGGGAGGGCGTGGTGGTGGCCATGATCATGGAGCGGGCCTTCATCCGCGCTCACGAGAAGTTCGGCGCCATTACCCGGGATGCGGTCAACCGGGCCATGGAGTCCTTCTCGGGCGAGGACTTCGGCGGCCTGGTGCCCGCGGTCACCTACTCACCCGATGACCACGGCGCCTCGTTCACCGCCCGGATCGTGCAGGTGATGGAAGACGGCTCGTACACCCCGCTGACCAACTTCTTCGTCCCGGGGAAAGACAAGATCCAGATCCTTAAGTAAAGGGGCAGGCGCATGAGAGCATTCCGGGGACAGCCCGGCATATTCAGTGAAGAGAACCGCGCGGACCGGCGGGGCCGCCTGGAGGTCCGGTCCCTCTGCTTGAGCTTCGGCGGCATCCGCGCGCTCAGCGGGGTGTCGCTCGAGGTGGAACCCGGCGAGCTGGTGGCGGTCATCGGCCCCAACGGCGCGGGCAAGACGAGCCTCATGAACTGCATCACCGGGTTCTACCGTCCCACCTCGGGTTGGATCCTGTTCCGGGACCGCGACATCACCAGGCTCCCGGCACACGAGCTCACGCGCATGGGAATCGGGCGCACCTTCCAGAACATCGAGCTCTTCCCGGGTATGAGCGTGCTGGACAACCTGCTGCTGGCCCGGCACATCCACTGCGGCTACGGGCTGGGCCCGGCCGTGCTCTTTGCTCCGAAAGTCAGGCGCGAGGAGATCAGGCATCGCAGGATCCTCGAGGAGATCATCGACTTCCTCGAGATCCAGAACGTCCGCAAGGAGCTCGTGGGGTCCCTGCCCTACGGCATGCGCAAGCGCGTGGAGCTGGGCAGGGCCCTGGCCCTCGAGCCCGATCTCCTGGTGCTCGACGAGCCCTTCGCGGGCATGACCCTGGAGGAAAAGGAGGACATGGTGCGCTTCCTCCTGGAGCTGAACGGCGCATGGGGCCAGACCATGCTCCTGGTGGAGCACGACATGTCGATCGTCATGAGCATATCATCACGCGTGGTCGTGCTCAATTTCGGGGAAAAGCTCGCCGAGGGCCGGCCCGAGGAGATCCAGGATCACCCGGACGTGGTCCGGGCCTACCTCGGGGAATCCACCGACCTCTCCCTGGACGGGCGGCACGACACGGGAGAAGCCGATGCCGGAAACGACTAGCATGCAGAACACTTCCGCTCTCCTCGACCCCCTGGCGCAGCTCACCCTGCCCCAGCTCCTGGCCCTCAAGGCATGCGAGCTCGGCCAGCAGCGAACGGCCATCCGCGAAAAGGCCTATGGAATCTGGCAGCGCTACACGTGGAGCGAGTACCTCTCCTTCGTAAAGCACGTCTCGCTGGCACTGATCTCCCTGGGGCTCTCCCGCGGCGATGCCGTAGCCATCATCATGGACAATCACCCGGAGTGGCTCTTCAGCGAGCTCGGCGCGCAGGCCGCCGGGGCCGTGACGCTCAATCTCTTCACCTCCGCGGTGAGCACCGAGCTCGTGGAAGCGCTCACACGGATCCGCTCTCCCTTCGTGGTGGCCCAGGACCAGGAGCAGGTGGACAAGCTCCTGGAGAAGGCTGATAAGCTCCCCTTCCTCAAGGCTGTGATCTACGTCGACCCCACGGGCATGCGCACCTACCGGGACAACCCCCTGCTGCTGAGCTTCGCCGAGCTCCTTGAGCTCGGGGAGCGCTGCGAGAGCCGGAATCCCGGTCTCTTCGAGGAGGAGCTCGCCCGGGGCAGACCCGACGACACCGCGCTCATGATCATGACCTCGGGCACCACCGGGGTCTCCAAGCTCGCCATGCTCACCCACCGCAACTTCACCGCCATGGCCCGGCAGTGGCTCGATACCGTGCCCTTGAAGCCGGGAGACGACTGGATGTCCATGAGCCCTCCGGCCTGGATCGTGGACCAGATGTGGGGAGTGGGCATCACGCTCGCAGCCGGCATGACCATGAACTTCCCGGAGACACCCGAGACCGTTCAGCAGGATTTCCGTGAGATCGGGCCCTCGGTGATCATCACCTCCTCGCGGTTCTGGGAGGACCTGGCATCGCGCATCAGGGTGAAGATCGGCGATGCGGGCATCATCAATCGGGCAGCCTTTTCCCTGGCCGAGCGGATCGGCTCGGCCGTGATCAGGTGCGAGGCGCAGAGGAGGCCCGTGCCCCTTGGTTTACGGGCGTTCAACGCCCTGGCCTCGCTGCTCGTGTTCCGGCCCCTGCTCGACCGGGTGGGCTGCTCGCGCTTCATCGGCGCCTACACCGGCGGCCATCCCATCAGCCCGGACGTGATCCGGTTCTTCCGGGCCGTGGGATTGAATCTCAAGCAGTGCTACGGCCTCACCGAGACCTGCGGCATCTTCCAGGTCCAGCCCGACGGCGAGGTCAAGCTCGAGACCGTGGGCAAGCCGCTGCCGGGCACCGAGGTGAAGATCTCCGGGGACCAGGAGGTGCTCGTCAGGAGCGAGACCGTCTTTGCCGGGTACTACGGCGACTACGAGGCCACCCGGGCCGCCTTCGAGGAGGGGTGGCTGCGCACCGGGGACGCCGGGTACCTCGACGAGGACGGCCACCTCGTGATCATCGGCCGCAGGCAGGACATCATCCGCGACAAGCACGGCAACGCCTTCTCGCCCGACTTCATCGAGACCAGGCTCAAGTTCTCGCTCTACATCAAGGAGGCGGTGGTCTTCGGCGAAGGCAGGCCCTTCATCACCGCGCTGATCAACATCGACATGGGCAACGTGGGCAACTGGGCCGAGGAGCGCATGATCCCGTATACCACCTACCTCGACCTCTCCCAGCGGCCCGAGGTGGAAGAGCTCATTCTGGACGAGGTGCGGCAGGTCAACACCCAGCTGGCGCCTCACATGAGGATAAAGAAGTTCGTTCTCCTCTACAAGCTCCTCGATGCAGACGACGAGGAACTCACCCGCACGGGAAAGGTCAGGAGGCGATTCGTCTACGGGCTCTATCTGCCCATCATCGAGGCCATGTACTCGGGCAAGGACCGGGTAGAGGTCGAGGGAAAGGTGCGGTACCGGGACGGCCAGGTGGGCATGATCAGAACCACGGTGACGGTAATCGACGTCCCCGCGAGCAATCAAGGAGCATGACATGGATTTCTTCCTGCAGCTGCTGATAAACGGGCTGAGCATCGGGCTGCTCTACGGACTATCGGCCATGGGATTCGTGATGATCTACAAGTCTTCCAGCGTGGTGAACTTCGCACACGGCGAGCTGCTGGCACTTGGCGCCTTCCTTTTTCTGGTGCTCACGACCTGGGCCGGACTGCCCATCCCGCTTGCCTTCCTGGTCACCCTGGCAGGGAGCTTCGCCCTGGGCTTCGCGGTGGAACGGCTGTTCCTCAGGCCCCTGATCGGCGAAAACCTGATCTTCGTGATCATGCTCACCGTGGGGCTGGCCTCGATCTTCAAGGGGCTCCTGCTCCTGGTCTTCGGAGGCAACCTGCACACCTACCCCGAGTTTCTGCCTGAAGGGCTGGGACTCACCTTCGGCACCGTGCACATACCGCCGGTGTACGCGGCATCGTCGCTAATCGGCATCGTGTTCCTCGTGCTCTTCGGCCTCTTCTTCAAGTACTCGCCGCAGGGCATCTTCATGCGGTCCGTGGCCGACAACCAGACCGCCGCCCTCTCTCTGGGAGTTCACGTGAAGAAGGTCTTCGCCCTGTCCTGGGCCATTGCGGCCCTGGTGGCGGGCATGAGCGGGATCGTCCTGGGGATCATCAACGGCATCAACGTGCACGAGATCAGCGCCATCGGGCTCAAGGTCTTCCCCGTGGTGATCCTGGGCGGCCTCGACAGCATCGGGGGCGCCATCATCGGCGGGATCGTCATCGGCCTGCTGGAGACCTTCACCGGCGGCTACATCTCGCCCTCGCTCAAGGACGTGGTGCCCTACGTGGTGCTGGTGCTCATCCTGCTTATCAAGCCCTACGGCCTCTTCGGGCTCAAAGAGATCGAACGGGTATAGGGGGTGCCCATGCGACGACTGATCTTCCATCCCTGCGGCAACTACAAGGAGTCCTACGCACAGGAGCTCGCCGTGTTCGAGACCGATTTCGGAAGGTTCTGGCTCCTTATCGGTCTCGCAGCGCTCTTCGGGGCGGTCCCCTTTCTGAGCAGCCCCTACTTCCTGTACGTCCTGAACATGATCGGCATCGCGGCCATCGCGGCACTGGGCCTGAACATCCTGGTGGGCTTCACCGGGCTCATCTCGCTGGGGCACGGGGCCTTCTTCGGTGTGGGGGCCTACGCGGCGGCCATCCTCTCCACGCGGCTCGGCCTTAACTTCTGGCTCTCCGTACCCGCGGCGGGGCTCGCCACCGCGCTTATCGGCATGGTCTTCGGCATCCCCTCGGGCAGGCTCAAGGGCCTCTACCTCACCATCGCCACCCTGGCCGGCCAGTTCATCATCGAGTACGTCCTCATCCACTGGGAATCGCTCACGCAGGGCACCATGGGAATCGTCCTGCCCGGGGCGAGCATCTTCGGCCTGCCGCTGGAGGGCGACCTGGCGTTCTTCTACGTGATCTTCACCTGCCTGGTGGTGATAACCTGGATGACCAAGAACCTGATGCGCACCCGGTTCGGCAGGGCCTTCATCGCGATCCGGGACAACGACCGGGCCGCCGAGGGCATGGGGATCCCGGTCTTTCCCTACAAGCTCCTCTCCTTCGGCATCAGCTCGTTCTACGCGGGCCTGGCGGGCGCGATCTGGGCCTTCTACATGATCAGCATCACGGCCGAGCCCTTTACCTTGAGCCTGTCGGTCGAGTACCTCGCCATGGTGATCATCGGAGGCCTGGGCAGCATCCCGGGGGCCATCTTCGGCGCGGTGTTCATAACAGGCCTCAACGAGATCCTCCGCTGGCTCACGGACCTCTTCATGGGACTCGGCCCGGCCGCGGGCCTGGGCCTCAACCTGGCATCGCTCCGCGAGCTGGCATTCGGGCTGGCCATCGTGCTCTTCATCCTCTTCGAGCCCAAGGGCCTGGCAGAGATCTGGCGGATCGTGCGCTCGAACTTCCGGCTCTGGCCGTTTTCCTACTGAAGAGGGGGGTCAGCCATGGCAGACACTCAGCGGAACGGGATTCTCCTGAGGCTCAACAATATCAGCGTGGTGTACTCCGACGTCATCCAAGTGCTCAAAGGGGTGTCGCTCGATGTCGAGGAGCACCGGATCGTCTCGCTCCTGGGGAGCAACGGCGCGGGCAAGACCACCACGCTCAAGGCCATATCCGGGCTCCTCAAGCCCGAAAACGGCAAGGTGACGGACGGCGGGATCATCTACGACGGCTCACCCATCCAGAACTCCTCGCCCGAGGAGATCACGCGCAAGGGCATCATCCAGGTCCTCGAGGGCAGGCAGCCATTCAAGTACCTCACCGTGGAAGAGAACCTGAAGGTGGGAACCGCCACGCGGTGCACCAGGTCCTGCAGGCAGGACCTCGACATGGTCTACGGCTACTTCCCGGCCCTGGTCAAGCGGCGGAAGACCCTGGCCGGGTACTGCAGCGGGGGCGAGCTTCAGATGCTCGTCATGGGGCGGGCGCTCATGGCCCGGCCCAGGCTCCTGCTCCTGGATGAGCCTTCGCTGGGCCTAGCGCCACTCGTGGTCCGGGAGATCTTCCGGATCATCCGGCGGATCAACGAGGAGCAGGGCACCACCATCATCCTCGTGGAGCAGAACGCGAACATGGCGCTCCAGATCGCGCACTACGGCTACGTGATGGAAAACGGCAGGATCGTGATGGAGGGGCCGTCCGGCGACCTGCGCGAGAACCCGGACATACGCGAGTTCTACCTGGGAGTGGGCGCGGGCGGCAAGACGAAGAGCTATACGGACATCAAGTCCTACCGCAGGCGAAAGCGCTGGCTGTAGGCACTGTTTCGAGGAGGGTCATGACATGAGCGAGAAATCCAGAGGCGTGCCGGCTCAGGCCGGGGCGAGGCCGGATGAGTATTTCGATGAGAAGGAGACCATGTTGGGCGACGAGCGGGCCGAGTACTTCGACCGGAGGATCTCGGCCATGGCTGCGCTCGGCTACGAGCGCTCTTCCCTGGTAAAGAAGATCTTCGACGAGCGGGGAATCGCACCCGGCGACATCAGGGGCGTGGACGACCTCCAGAAGCTGCCCGTGATCTCGCGCAGCCGGCTGATCGAGCTAGAGGTCGCCGACCCGCCCTTCGGCGGGCTCTGCGACCCGGAGGCGCGCATCGACCGGATCTTCACCTCACCTGGCCCGGTGTACGAGCCGCACCTGGGAGAGGACGATCCCTTATGGGCGCGCGCCTACTGGGCGGCGGGCTTCCGGCCGGGCGATGTGGTGCTCAACGCCTTTTCCTACCACATGGTCGCGGCCGGGCTCACCTTCCACGGGGGTCTGAGGCGCGTGGGCGCCACAGTGGTGCCCTCGGGCTCCTCCGGCACCCAACAGCAGCTCCAGCTCATCCGCGACCTCAAGGCCACCGGGTACACCGGCACACCCAGCTTCCTGATGTCCATCATCGATAAAGCGCACGAGGCAGGCCATGATTTCGTCCGGGACTTTTCGCTCAGGAAGGCGTGCTTCGGCGCCGAACCGCTGCAGCCCTCCCTGAGGCGCCGCTTCGAGGAAGAGTTCTCCATCGACACCTACCAGATGTACGGAGCCACCGAGGTGGGCGACATCGCCTACGAGTGCCGCGATAAGGGGCCCTGGCACATCTGCGAGGAGGTGATCGTGGAGATCGTTGACCCCGAGACCGGCAGGCGCCTGCCGCCCGGTGAGCTCGGCGAGGTGGTGGTCACCAGGCTCAACTCCACGTTCTTTCTCATGCGCTTCGGCACCGGGGACCTCTCGAGCCTCGTTCCCGGACCCTGCGCCTGTGGCCGGGCTTCAAACATGCTCTCTGGCATCGCCGGCCGCCTGGGCGATGCGGTCAAGGTTCGGGGCATGTTCGTGGCGCCCAGCCAGCTCAAGCGTCTCTCCGCGCTCCTGGGCGGGCTGAAGTTCCAGCTCGTGGTCACCCGGCAGGGCCACCGGGACCACCTGCTGGCCAGGCTGGAGACCCCGCTGGCTGGAGATGCCCGCGAGGATCTCATGGTCACGTTCGAGCGGTCGTTCCGAGAAATCTGCACCGTGAAGGCAGACGCGCTCGAGGCCGTCCCGCCCGGGACCCTCAAGGGCGACCTCCCTTCCATGGAGGACCGGCGGACCTGGAAGTGACCGGGGAGACCGTGCCGGGCATTCCTTGCCGGTCTTGCGCTCGAACGCTGATCAATCGAAGATAAGGAGCCGGTGCCGCCTTTCGGCGCTTCGGCGGCGAAGCTCTTCCGCCGCTCTGCCCCCGGTTTTGCTCGATCCTGCTCATCTTCCCAAGCCGCTATCTCAGGACCGGGAGCAGCTCTTTTGCCGCCTTGCGTACCGAAAGCCGCTTCCGGTTCCACCCGATCCAGCCGCCCGGCATTGACGCGTATCACCTCGGCTCTGCGCCCAGGGGGAATGCTTTTTGTTGATCCCTATTCTCTTCGGGAATATATTATTACGTTGTATAATCAAAATATCGGAGGAGAGTCTCATGCCCAAGAGGTTCGCCATTTACGGAAAGGCCGGCTGACCCTACACCGACCGGGCCAGGTCGGCCAATAGAGATGCACAGTACTATGATGTGAAGAAGGACCCCGCCAGGCTCGAGGAGATGCTCTCCCTGACCGGGGGAGACCGCCGGGTCCCGGTGCTCGTGCAGGACGGAAAGGTCACGGTGGGCTACGGCGGCACCTGAGGGGTGTAAAGGCTCATGGTCATGAGCCTTTACGCAACAGCAGGGGATACCCTTTGAGAAAGCGTCCCACCCGCTTTCCGCACAGCGCTTGAGCAGGGTCTGAACGCCTTGAAAATGCGTGCCTAAGGCATTTGCCTTTGCTCCCGGGATCTCCCCGATCCCCCAAGGGCCTTCCGGCAAGCCTTAAGAGGAGCATAGGCGGGCTGGAGGCGAATGCCGACAGGAGAGCCGGGTTTGCACATGCCCGGCCAAGCCGCCCGGGAACAGGGCTTATTCTACTCGAGCACCTCGGGCACGAAGAGCTCCTTGAACAGCCGCAGGAAGGCCGAATCCGTGAGCCCTGCAATGAAGTCGCGCACGATCTCGGCAGGCAGGCGGCCCCTTTCGTAGCCCTGATCGAGACGCGAGAGGAACCTCTCTCGGATGAGCGATTCTTCCCGCCTCTCCTCGAGGTCCTCGAGCAGGCGTTCGAACACCAGGAAGTACATGGTCCTTATCTTGCTC
>JBASVF010000266.1:0-7275 GCA_049275795.1 Desulfomonilia bacterium | reverse complement strand
TGCTGCGGCAGATCGAGATCTACCTCGAGTCGCTGAGGCTCGCCGAGCAGCAGAAGCAGGAGATCGAGGAGATGATCGGCGTGGGATTGCTCCCCGAGTCCGAGCTGGCCGCGGCCGAGGCCGAGATCGCGCTGAGGCGCGAAGGGCTCATCAACGCCCGGAGCAGTCTGGAGAAGACCCGCATCACGCTGCTCAGCCTGCTCGGCCCGCCCGGGAAAGGCACATGGACCCGGCCCGTGGAGCTGCTGGTGCAGCCATCCATGCCGGATGTGCCGCTGGACGAGGTGGAGAGGCACGTGGCACTGGCCCTGAAGATGAGGCCGGACTTGAGCCAGGCCAGGCTGCTGGTGCAGAGGGGCGAGATCGAGCTCGTCAAGACCGGGAATGGCCTGCTCCCCCGGATGGACTTCTTCATCACCCTGGGAAAGACCGGCTATGCGGACTCTTTCCGCCGGTCGATCAAGGAGCTCGACGGCGGGTCCTACGACGCGGGGGCCGGGTTGAGGCTGTCGATGCTGCCCGTGAACCGGCAGGCCCGGGCCGAGCACCGCAGGGCGCTGCTCTCGCGGGACCAGGCGGAAGAAGCCCTCGAGAACCTGGCCCGCCTTGTGCAGGTGGACGTGCGCTCGGCCCATATCGAGGTGGTGCGGGCACGCGAGCAGGTGGCCGCCACCGCGGCCACCCGGGCCCTCCAGGAGGAGAAGGCCCGGATCGAGAAAGAGAAGTTCCGCGTGGGCAAGTCCACGAGCCTGCTGGTGGCCCAGGCGCAGCGCGACCTTCTATCCAGCAGGATCTCCGAGGTCCAGGCGGTCACCAACTACCTCAAGTCACTCATCAGCCTCTACCGGCTCGAAGGGTCCCTGCTCGAGCGCCGGGGGATCCGGGTGAACGCGCCCGGCGAGGCGACCGGCCTGCCTGAGCGGTGAGGCTTCGGGTCCCTGGAGAGAGGCTCTTGTTGCGAGTTGCGGCCGTGAGGCAAGTGTGGTAAGAGTCTTCGGCAGCAAGTATGATCAGAGACTTCGGTACAAGGAGAAACAGATATGATCGGCGGAATCGGTATGACAGAACTCATCGTGATCCTGGTGATCGTGCTCGTGATCTTCGGGGCGGGAAAGCTGCCGGAGGTGGGGAGCGCACTGGGTAAGGGCATCAAGAACTTCAAGTCGTCCGTAAGCGGCGAGGATACGGAAGAGAAGCCCGCGAAAGGCAATATCGAAGACAAGAGTAGCGACAAGGAAGCCTAGCAGCCATAATCGACTCGGGCGGGACATCACCAGGCCCCGCCTGTGAGCCCCTCGCCTCGATTTCCGGCGGGGCGGCTTTCCCCGGTTTTCCTTAAAAACGCTTCGACCCCTCCCGGCATAGTAAAAAGCGGGGCAGGAATCGACGTTCCGGCAAGGAAACGGTTCCTGCCCCGCAGTTGTCATCTCGATCATGGTTTCACTCGTCGAGCTTGTCGTCGTACTCAATGATCACCCGGTAGATCTCTTCCGCCGTATCGGCGTCGATGAGCCGCTTCCTCAGATCAGGGTTCTTGAGCAGCATAGAGGCGCGGGCCAGGGCCTTGAGATGGCCGCTCACCGAGCTGCCGGGAGCAGCCAGGAGAAAGAAGATGTGGCATGGTTTCCCGTCCAGGGAATCGAAGGCGAGCCCCTCCCTGCTCCTGCCGATCGAAGCCAGGATCGACCTGAGTCCCGCGATCTTGCCGTGCGGTATAGCCACTCCTTCGCCGATGCCCGTCGAGCCCAGCTTCTCGCGGTTCAGCAGGACCTCGGCCATCTCGTCCGGGTTCACCCCGGAAATCCCGGCGATGGGCCGCGAGAGCTCGGTGAGGATGTCCTTCTTGGTCGCGCCCCGGATGTCGGACAGCACGCACTCGGGTTTGAGGATATCGCTGATTTTCATATGATCGGCTCGACGATTCCGATGTCTCCGTCCTGCCTCCGGTAGACCAGATTGATCTGCTGGGAATCGATGTTCCGGAAGATGATGAAATCACGCCCCGTCACCCCGATCTGCAGGACCGCCTCGTCGACGCTCATGGGTTTGACGAAGTAATCCCTCTCGTAGACGACCCTGGGCCTTGGCGCTTCCTCCTCCGCGGCCGGCGCCGGAACCGCCTGCGCGGTCCTGGGCTGTCCCTTCTTGCCCTGGAGCTTGTCCTTGTGCTTCTTTATCTGGCGCTCCAGCTTGTCCATCACCATGTCGATGGCCGCGTACATGTCCTCGGTGGTCTCCACGGCATTGATCATCGCGCCGTCGGCGCTGACCGTGACATCAGCCTGATGGCGCCTCTTCTCAACGGAAAGCACGAGATGAACCTCGGTGGGCCTGTCCATATATTTGTCGAGCTTCGACAGCCTCTTGGTCGCATAGTCTCTGAGCGCATCCGACGAATCCATGTTTTTGAAGGTGATGTCGATCTGCATGTACGTGTTCTCTCCTTTCTGAAAAAGGCGTTAATAATGCTTCTTCCTTCGATTTGATGGAACGATCCCCAGCAGCTCACGGTACTTGGCCACGGTCCGGCGGGCGATCCTGACGCCCTTCTTCTCGAGCAGCTGGGCGATGGCCTGGTCGCTCAGGGGATGCTTGGGGTCTTCGGCCTTGATGATGTTCTCGATCTCGTTCTTGACGCTCTGCGAGGCCACGAAGCTGCCGTCGCTGCGGGAGATACCGCTGTTGAAGAAGTACTTGAGCTCGAAGGTTCCCTGAGGGGTATGCACGTACTTGTTGGAGGTGACCCGGCTGATGGTGGATTCGTGCATGCCCACGTCCTCGGCCACGTCCCTGAGCACCAGGGGTTTGAGGTGGGCGATGCCCCGCTCCAGGAACTCACGCTGGAACTTCACGATGCTCTCTGTCACCTTGCACAGGGTTTGCTGCCGCTGCTGGATGCTCTTCAACAGCCACTGTGCGGACTTGAAGCACTCGGTGAGATAGTCCCTGGCGATCTTGCCCGTGCAGTTGGAGCTCATCATATCCTGGTACTGCTTGTTGAGCCTGAGCACCGGGATGTCCTCCTCGTTGAGCACCACGACGAACTCGTCCTCCATCTTCACCACGTATACGTCGGGCACTACGTACTGCGGGGGCTCGTCGGAGTAGTCGCGGGCCGGCCTGGGCTCCATATTCACGATGATCTCGGCCGCGTGGGCAACCTCCTGGACGCTCACCCCGAGCTCGTGGGCAATCTTGTCGTAGTTCTTGGTCTGGAGATCTTCCAGGTGCGAGTCGATGATCCCCAGCACCACGGAATCCTCGAGGCCCAGGTGCCGGGCCTGGATGCGCAGGCAGTCCTTGAGGTCGCGCGCTGCGATCCCGGTGGGATCGAAGAGCTGCACCTTGGCGATTGCGGAATCCACCACCTCGAGCGGGTGTCCGGTGGCCTCCATGATGGTCTGGGTGTCCACGGTGAGGTACCCGTTGTGGTCCAGGTTGCCGATGACAAAGAGCCCCACCTCGCGTTCCTGGTCGGTGAAGTCGTTCATCCTGAGCTGCCACAGGAGATAGTCGTAGAGCCCGTCGGGCTTGGTGGCAGTAGCCTCGAGCGACGGCCGTTCGTCATCCTCGTAATAGGGGACGTTGTCCCTTCCATAGGTTTCCAGGTAGGCGTCCCACTTGCCTTTGAGGAGCTCCTCGTTTTCCTTTTGCAGACGCTGGGTTTCGGCGTCCCTGACCGTCGTGGTTTCCGCCTCCAGCAGGGGGTTGGACTGACGCTCCTCGGAGATGCAGGCCTGCAGCTCGATGCGCGAGAGCTGGAGTAGCTTGATGGCTTGCTGCAGCTGCGGGGTCATGAGGAGCTGCTGCGAAAGCTTGAGATGCTGTTTTAACTCCAGTGCCATGAGTTGCTCCTCTCAGATGAGCGAGAAATCCCTTCCCACATAAATCTGCTTGACCCGATCGTTTTCCACCACATGCTGGGGCGTTCCTTCCTCGATCACCAGCCCCTGATGGATAATGTACGCCCTGTCGCAGATTTTCAGCGTTTCTTTCACGTTATGATCAGTAATAATGACACCGATCCCGGTTTTTTTCAAGCTCACGATCATGTCCTGGATGTCCTTGACCGTGATGGGGTCTATGCCGGCGAATGGCTCGTCCAGCAGGAGGAACAGGGGCTCGAGCGCCATGGCCCGGGCGATCTCCACCCTGCGGCGTTCGCCGCCGGAGAGCGATACCCCCTTGTGCGTCCGCACGTGCTCTAGTCCGAACATGCTCAGGATCGCATCACGCCTTTCCATCAGCTCCCGGCCTTTGAGCCCCTTGGCCTGGAGCGGGACAGCAATGTTGTCCTGGACGCTCAGCCCCCGGAATACCGAGGGCTCCTGGGGCAGGTAGCCGATGCCCATGCGCGATCTGCCCGAGAGGTCCAGGGAGGTGATGTCGGCATCACCGAGCATGATTCGCCCCTTGTCCGGGTGGATGAGCCCCACGATCATGTAGAAGGTCGTGGTCTTGCCCGCGCCGTTGGGCCCCAGCAGGCCGATGATCTCGCCCCGGGCACACTCGAGGTCGAGGCCCTTGATGATGTGGGCCTTGCCGAAGCTCTTTTCGAGCCGCTGGGCCATGAGCTTCACTTCTGCCATTTGAGGATCCCCGAGTCCTGATCGTTGTACACCCGGATCTTCACACGGCCGCCCTGGCCTTCCACCGTCTGGCGGTCGGTTTTCATGTCCACGGTAACCCGCTCTCCGGAAAGGCGTTCCACGCCCCGGGTGACAACCACGTTGCCGGTGAGGTCGAGCGTCTCGTCCCCGGGCCTGAACACGGCCTTCTCGCAGGAGGCTTCCTTGTCCTGCCAGCGGATGATGACGTCCTGCTCCGCGGTGAGGGTTTCGATCTTTCGTTCCGCTCCGCCGAAGATGAGCGTGAGCCTCTGGCCGTGGATCACGATGCCGCCCCGGTTCGCCTTGACGTTGCCCGTGAAGACCGCCTGTCCTTTCTGCGTGTCCACCTCGAGATGATCCGATTCGATATCGATCATATCGGCGGATACGACAGGAGAGCCCTTGGGGTCCTGGGCCTGGACCTGCGGCACGAAGAGCAGGCTAATGATGAAGAAGATCGGGAGCAATGTTCGCATGCACGTCACCTGAGAGAATGATGCGACTGAAGTCGTCGTGAAACTCGCCCCTGGCCGCGCGGATGGTGCCCTGGGCGCCCGTTGCCTCGAGCGGCTTTGCAGTGAATGCCCTTCCGGTGGCGCGGTTCCAGCTCAGCCCGTCCAGGTCGGCCCGCCACCCCTCGGCGGTGCGAATCCGCACCGGGCCGTCGATTTCGAGCAGGGACCGGCGGGTGTCGTACCGGGCCACCTTGCCGGTGAGCTCGAGGTCCCCGGTCTGTTCGAGCCGGAAATCCTCCAGGATCACCCGGCCGTCCCTGGTCTCGGTCACCCTCCTGGCCGTTACCACGAGCGTGGAACCGTCAGAGGTATCCCTCTCGTGCATCACCACGTCCAGGGCCGCCCGCGCGGGTGTCTCGGCCGCCGGGGCTTCCGTACCGGCGTCCTCTTCGTCGTCGCCGTCCCTGACCGCCCAGGCAACGCCCAAGGCCAGGGCCAAAAGGATGAGCAGGGATGACCGCTTAATCCACATATCGCTCCATCGCCTTCTCGAAGAGCCCCAGGCGCCCGAGGATGAGCTCGACCGCCTCCCGTACCGCGCCCTTTCCGCCGTGGGCCTCGGTCACGATGTCGGCCTTCTGCCTAACCATCTCGGCCGCGTCGCCCGGGGCGATGCTCAGGCCGCAGAGGGCCATGGCGGGCAGGTCAACCACGTCGTCTCCCATGTAGGCCATCTCGGCGGGCTCGATCCCCACCTGCCGCGAGAGCTCGAGCAGAGCCGATCTCTTGTCCTTGGCACCCTGCACGAGATGCTCGATGCCGAGGTCGCGCGCCCGGTGCTCCACGGCACGGGAGATCCTTCCCGTGATGATCGCCACGCCGATGCCGGCGCGGATGAGGAGCTTGATGCCGTGCCCGTCCCGCACGTGGAAGGCCTTGATCTCGCCTCCGTCGTCGGTGTAGAGGATCCGGCCGTCGGTGAGCACACCGTCCGCGTCCAGGACCAGCATCCTGATCATCCCGCCGTTCATCGCAGGACTCCGTGGATTTCCCGGAGTTGGCGCAGGAGCGGCTCCAGGGAGTAGAGGGAGAAGGAGTTCGGCCCGTCGCTCAGCGCGTTGTCCGGGTCGTCGTGCACCTCCATGAACAGGGCGTCGAGACCGAAGGCCACCCCGGCCCGGGCCAGGGGCGGAACGAACTCGCGCATGCCCCCGGACGAGTCGCCCTTGCCGCCGGGCAGCTGGAGCCCGTGGGTCACGTCAAAGACCACGGGCACCCCCAGCAAGCGCATGAGACCGAGGTTGCGCAGGTCGCACACCAGGTTGTTGTACCCGAAGAAGGTGCCGCGTTCGGTGAGCAGCACGCCGGTGTTGCCGGTGCTCTGCACCTTCTTTATCGCGTGGGTCATGTCCCATGGGGCCATGAACTGCCCCTTTTTGATGTTCACGGGAAGCCCGGTTTCGCCCGCAGCCACCAGGATGTCGGTCTGGCGGCAGAGAAAGGCCGGGATCTGGAGGATGTCCACGGCCTGGGCCGCGGCCTTGGCCTGCGAGGGCTCGTGGATGTCGGTGATCACCGGAACGCCGAAGTCCTGCCTGATCCCCGAGAGGATCTCGAGGCCGGCCTCGAGCCCCGGCCCCCGGTAGGAGCCGATGGAGGAACGGTTGGCCTTGTCGAAGGAGGCCTTGAAGATCAGGGGCACACCCGCCCGCGAGGCAATCTCGGCGAGCGACTCGGCCATGAAGCGAGTGTGGTCCCGCGACTCGATGACGCAGGGCCCGGCGATGAGCACGAGCTCGCCCGATCCGATGGTGATGTCCCGCACCGTTACCGGCTGCATTATGCCTCCATACCCGCGGGCCTCAAGACCCGGACGGCAGGGTTTGGATGACACCGCTCCCGGGGAGCGGACAGGCCCTTAAGCGGTCCCTGCGATCCTCCCCGCCGGCTGATTTTCTCCCCCTTCCAACAGACATCCATGGGGCGAAGAGTATCCCAAGCCGCGAAGATGTGTCAAGCCGTATCGGACAAAAACCGTGCCAGTTGCGGCCCCGGAATCGGCTGATATGGGCTGGAAATCCTGCCTTCTTCGAACCCGCCGTGGGTCCTGCCAGAGGGTAGGCGAACGGGAGACCCGGGTAGGACTTTGTCCGCCGGGGGTGTTCATCGTTGTATTTCACCGGATTCAGCCATTGTCTGATTTCACGTCC
>JBASVF010000265.1:0-22171 GCA_049275795.1 Desulfomonilia bacterium | reverse complement strand
AACCTTGAGGGTCCCCTCGTTGATCTCCACGAGGATCTCCACGATTCCCGGGCGCTGCTTCTGCTCGTCTACGATTTTTTGGATGGCCTCGCGGTCGGCGGCTACGTCGACCGTCTTCACCGGCGTCCCGTCCCGGGACGAACCCCTGACCACGCCGTTGTGGCACAGGATCATGCCTACCTTGTGGAAGTCTTCGCGCTTCTTTATCCTGTCGATCAGCGCATTCATGTCCATAGAGGTCTCCTTTCCTCGTGCTGCTTACTGCTGTGCATATGATCTTTGCCGGCGCGGTGTCAAGGAACTTGGATCAGCCGGGCCCCCCGGATGTTGGAACCGGGGGTGTTTCCACCGCCGGGAGGGTTGAAAAGACCCGTGTTCCGGTATAGTAAGAAGTACCGGGTCCTCCCGCCTGCCCGATGGGCAGGGGCGGGAGATCACGTCACGGGAGGTGTGGGGAGATGGAAGAGATACGCATTGGCAATACCCGCCTTCAGTTCGTGGTGGGCGACATCACGGCCCAGGATACCGATGCCGTGGTGAACGCCGCGAACAACGCGCTTGCTCCGGGGGGCGGGGTGGCTGGCGCCATCCACCGGGCTGCAGGCAAGGGGCTGTGGGAGGAGTGCTCAAAGCTCGGCGGATGCAAAACCGGCGAGGCCAAGATCACCTCGGGCCACCGCCTTCCCAACCGGTACGTCATCCATACGGTGGGCCCGGTGTACCGCGGGTCTGCGGACGATCCGGTGCTCCTGCGCTCGTGCTACCTGCGCTCGCTCGAGCTCGCCGATGAGCACGGGATCAAGTCGATCGCCTTTCCGGCCCTGAGCACGGGCATATTCGGCTATCCCATTTCCGAGGCGGCGCGGGTCGCCATCCTGGCCTTCCGGGACTACCTCTCGGGGGATACGGCAATCGAGCTCGTGCGCATGGTCCTCTACGACCGGAATGCTCTCGAGGCCCACACCGAGGCTCTCAAGGCGCTCATCGACGAGGGGGAAATCACGGCATGAAGCGCATCGTCGCCGTCATCCCCGCCCGGTACGCATCGACACGCTTTCCCGGCAAGCCTCTGGCCGACCTGGGCGGCAAGACCATGATCCGGCGCATCTTCGAGCAGGTGAGCCGGTGCCCGGACATCGACGAGGTGCTCGTGGCCACCGACGACGAGCGCATCCTAGCCGAGGCGCAGGGCTTCGGCGCCGAGGCGGTGATGACGAGCCCGGAGTGCCGGTCGGGCACGGACCGGGTGGCCCGGGCGCTCGATGGAAGGCCCGCGGATGCGGTCATCAACGTGCAAGGAGACCAGGCGGTGCTCGACCTGGCTGCGCTCACGGAGGTGGCCCGGGCCCTCCGGCAGGGCTGCCCCATGGTGACCCTGGCCGTGCCGGCGCTGCCCGAAGAATACGAAGACCCCAATTGCGTGAAGGTGGTCTGCTCCCGGGACGGGCATGCCCTGTACTTCTCACGGTCCCGCATCCCCTACCCGAGGGGGAATACGGGCGTGGGGGTTTTGAAGCACATCGGCATCTACGGGTTCTCCCGGGACACTCTCGAGCGTTTCACCTCGCTGGAGCCGTCCCCACTGGAGGCCGAAGAATCACTCGAGCAGCTCCGTGCGCTCGAGAACGGCATACCCATCCGGGTGATCCCCGCATCCGGCAAGTTCCTGGAGATCAATACCCCTGAAGACAGGGAAAGGGTGCTTAAGGAATGGGAAGAATACTGATCCTCGTCTACCGTGTGCTCATGGCCGTGCTCATGTGGCCAGCCGGGCTCGTCCTCTCGCGCTACCGGAACTTTCGCGGCACCATCCCGGCCAGGCTCGGCCTGAAGCTCCCCGAAATCCCGGCAAGCCTGCCGCTCATCTGGATACATGCCTCGTCGGTGGGCGAGGTCAGGGCCGTGACCGGGCTCATCAAGGCCCTCAGGAGGGAGAGGCCGCATGCGCTCATCTGCCTGAGTACCATGACCGCCACGGGCTCCCAGGTGGCCTCGTCCATTCACGAGCTCGACCTCGTGTTCCCCTTCCCCTTCGACGCTGCCTGGGTCATGAGGCGCTACCTCTCGGCGCTCTCACCCCGGGCGTTGATCATCGTAGAGACCGAGATCTGGCCGAACCTGATGCTGGAAGCGGAGGACATGGGTATACCCGTGATCATCGTGAACGCCCGAATGACCGAGCGCACCTGCAGGCGCTACTCGCTGGCGCCCGTGCCTGCGCGGGAGATCCTCGAACACGTCCACGTGCTGGCGATATCCGAGCTCGACGGCGGCAGGTTCGCGAAGCTGGGTGCGCGGGATGTGCAGGTCGTGGGCAACCTCAAGCTCGACAGCATCGCCCAGGCCGATCCCTCGCGACGGCAGGAGATCAGGAACTCCCTGGGCATCGCGGAGAGGCCGGTCTTCATCGCGGGGAGCATCAGGGAGGGAGAGGAGGAGCCGGTCTTCTCCGCCCTCAAGAAGGTCGCCGAGGAGGTTCCCGGCCTCTTTGCCATCCTCGCTCCCAGGCATCCCGAGCAGATCCCGCTCCTGGTCGACCGCGCGTCGGCAGGCCCGTTCTCCTGGTGCCTGAGGACCGATATGAAGGATGACGCCGACCTGGTGATCGTGGATACCATGGGCGAGCTCTTCTCACTCTACGGGGCCTCGGACGCGGCCTTCGTAGGGGGTTCGCTGGTGGACCTTGGAGGGCAGAACATCCTGGAGCCGCTCGCCTGGGGGGTGCCCACGATCAACGGCCCATACATGGACAACTTCACCTGGGCCATGGAGGTGGTGGCCGGGTGCACGGTCCAGGTGGCCGATTCCGACGGGCTGGCCCGCGCGGTCACCGACATTCTGACCCGGCCCGCCGGGTACCTCGAGAAGGCACGGGAGGCACGGGGCCGGCTGGAAATGCACCGCGGGGTTACCGAGAGGTACCTCTCGATCATCAAGGAGCACATTCCCTGATCCCGGGCTCTCAACCGGCCCGCCCCGGGCCTCTCCCGGGAGAGCCGGCCGCTGGAGGCAGAGCCCGGGGCAATGAGGCCTGGGCTCTCGGCGAGGGCCCCTATCTTCTCGATTCTCCTTGACTTTGCCCCTGGGTCGATACTATTAAAAGTTCATGACTATGGACAGAAGCTTATGCCCAATCTGCGCTTGGAGAGAAGACTGCAAGAAGAAGTTCAAGAAGGGCGCCGGTATCCACTGCCCTGACTTCAGTCGTGATCTGAACGTGAAAAACAAGGAGCTCGAGGAAGAGCTCGAAAAGAGCGGCAAGTCCGAGGACCAGGGGAAAAAGAAAAAGGGTCTCTTCCCCCTGTAATCCTCCTTTGCTCTGCACGTTGCGGCGCGTTACAGGTCGATACGCTCCAGCAGGCTCGACGACTTTTTCACTACCAGCATGACCAGTTTGCCCTGATCAAGGGCGATGTCCGCACAGTAATGTTTCTTGATGATCGCCATCTCCCGCTCCTCGAGGCCCGCTTTGCCTTTTGAGAACGCGAGGATGCGCGAAGAGTCGTAGAGCTTGACGTTCCCCAGGAACCTCCATCCGCCCTGCTCGTTCGCTATGGTGATCGCCCTGCCCTCGTGGAAGAGGATCCTGGGCATCAGGTAATACCGCGAGTCCGGCTCCTCGTTCTTGGTCCCGAAGGCCCGGGATGCCTCGAGGTAGTGGGGGAGGGTCGAAACGGCTGTTTCGGCTGCCGCGAGCCTCTCGCTCCCGATGAATACGCCGAGGTGACCGGTCCTGTCGAAGGCCAGGATCTCGGCCCCGCCGGTTAAGGGGTCGATGTCGGCTGCGAGCGCGGAGGCGAAGTCTACCCCCCGGGGGAACGGGCCGGCTTTCCCGCCCAGGGTCACGGGGCTTTCCCAGGAGTAGGACCCCTCGGAGAAGGTGGGGTCGGCTACAAGGCGCGACATCGCGAGGTCACCGCCCAGGGGGATTACGCAGCGGTCCCAGCTCTGGACGGTCTCTGTGCCCCGTACCTGGTAGGTGGCAAACGCCCCGCCCCTGTTCGTCACCACGAGCAGGGAATCGTCGTAGGCGTTGATGCGGAGTATGCCGGTGCCTCCCGGCGCGTTCCAGCAGGGAACCGCCTCGGCCCCCTCCATGCGGTAGAGGGTCTTGGCATCGCTGACATAGACCGTGCCGTCGAGAACGGCCAGGGAAGTGGCTGCAAAGGGGAGCTCGAGGCCGGTTCCCGGTGCGGGCGGGGGGGGGACTTCCACCAGGGGACTCCGTGCAGGCGCCGGCAGCACTGTATCCGCCTGCGCGGCGGGCGCCTGGGCGGAAGAGGCCATAAGCTCGGCGATCATCTGGTCGATCACGCCGGAGATCTCGCCCAGGGATCTCACATCCCGGTGAAAGGCACGGGGCGGCCGTGAGTTGAGGACCGCGTCGAAGGAGATGGTGTCGCCCAGCTCCAGCAGGGACACCGAGAGGGCCGCGTCGGACAGGCCCGCGGCCAGGCACCGGGCGGCGATGGTCTTGCTGATGCCGTCCTTGAGCCGGATGAAGTTATCGGCGCCCGTCATCTCTACCGTCACATCCACGGCGGCGCGGGCAGGCCCTGCAGCAACGAACAGCAACAACACAACCACCCAGACGCATGTCCTCTTCATCGAGTTCCCCTTTCAGGCGTTTTCCTTCATGAACAAACCAATTATACCACAGCTGTATCCTGGGACAAGGACAAGGATAGGAGGCGTTTCCGTTTATGAATGATCATTCATTTTTCCTTGACCTCACTTGCATCTTTAAGTTATAACATGCAGATGCAAAGCAAATTATTCTCTTTAGGAGGCGTTACATGGCTGAGGATACAAAGGATTTCGGAGAGCAGGTATTCCCTGTTCCTCCCAAGGTGAGGGAGAAGTCGTTCATCAAGAGCAAGGCCGAGTACGAGAAGATGTACAAGGAGTCCATCGAAAACCCAGAGGCCTTCTGGGCCAAGCAGGCCGAGAGGCTCGACTGGTTCAAGAAGTGGGACAAGGTCATGGACTACTCCTTCAAGGACAACATCTATGTCAAGTTCTTTGAAGGCGGCAAGCTCAACGTGAGCTACAACTGTCTTGACCGCCATGTGAAGAGCGGCAAGAAGAACAAGGCCGCGATCATCTGGGAAGGCAACGATCCGTCGGAGAACAAGACCTTCACCTACCAGGATCTCTACCGCGAGGTGAACAAGGCGGCCAACATGCTCAAGAGCCTGGGCATCAAGAAGGGCGACCGGGTGTCCATCTACCTGCCCATGATCCCCGAGCTGGCCATCACCATGCTGGCCTGCACCAGGATCGGCGCGATCCACTCCATCGTGTTCGGCGGCTTCTCGGCAGAGGCGCTCCGTGACAGGATCAACGACTGCGGCGCCAAGGTCATCGTGACCTGCGACGGCACCTACCGAGGCTCCAAGGCGGTGCCCCAGAAGGACAACGCGGACAAGGCCCTCGAAGAGACCCCGAGCATCGAAAAGCAGATCGTCGTCAAGAGGACCGGCACCAAGGTCAACTGGAAAGAGGGCAGGGATCTCTGGTACGAAGAGCTCATGGCCAAGGCCCCGGTGTACTGCGAGCCCGAGCACATGGACGCCGAGGACCCGCTGTTCATTCTCTACACCTCCGGCTCCACCGGAAAGCCCAAGGGCGTCCTGCACACCACGGGCGGCTACCTGCTCTATGCGGCCATGACCCAGCAGCTCGTCTTCGACTGCCATCCCGAGGATATGTACTGGTGCACCGCGGACATCGGGTGGGTCACCGGCCACAGCTACATTGTCTACGGGCCGCTGGCCAACGGCAACACCAGCATCATGTTCGAGGGCGTGCCGAGCTATCCCGCCTATGACCGGTTCTGGGCCGTGGTCGAGAAGTACGGCGTCGACATCTTCTACACCGCCCCCACCGCAATCCGCGCGATCGCGAAGGAGGGAGACTCCTGGGTGAAGATGCACGACATCTCCTCGATCAGGATCCTCGGATCGGTGGGCGAGCCGCTGAACCCCGAGGCCTGGAGATGGTACTATGATCTCATCGGCCGCGGCGAGTGCACCATCGTCGACACCTGGTGGCAGACCGAAACGGGCGGCATCCTCATCACCCCGCTTCCCGGTGCGATCGACATCAAACCCGCCAAGGCCACTGTGCCGTTCTTCGGCGTCGAGCCTTGTCTCGTTGACGACGACGGCAAGGAGATCGAAGGGGTCGGCAGAGGCAACCTGTGCATGAAGATGCCCTGGCCCGGGATCATGAGGGGCGTCTGGGGCGACCCGGCACGGTTCAAGGAGACCTACTTCGTGCAGTTCCCGGGCAAGTACTTCACCGGCGATGGTGCGGAGAGGGACGAGCTCGGCTACTACAAGATCACCGGCCGCGTGGATGACGTCATCAACGTGTCCGGCCACCGCATGGGCACCGCCGAGGTGGAGAGCGCCCTGGTCTCCCATCCGGACGTGGCCGAGGCCGCGGTCGTCGGCTTCCCGCACGAGATCAAGGGGCAGGGCATCTTTGCCTACGTAACCCTGAATACCGGCGTGGAGACGACCGAGGAGCTCCGCAAGGCCCTCATCGCTCACGTGAGAAAGGAGATCGGCCCCATCGCGACACCGGACATCATCCAGTGGGCGGACGCTCTGCCCAAGACCCGCTCGGGCAAGATCATGCGCCGCGTGCTCAAGAAGGTTGCGGCCAACGATTTCAGCGACTTCGGCGACACCTCGACGCTTGCTGACCCCTCTGTGGTCGACGAGCTCGTGTCCAACAGGAAGAAGCTGGGCTAAACAACACGGAACCAGCGGGGAGGCCCCGGAGAGCCCGGGCCTCCCCGTAAAAGAGTAACAGGGAACTGAAAGAACAGAGTATTTTTTAAATGCACTAATAGATAAATTACTACACCATAAGGAAGGGTACGAATGAGAGGCGAAGAGAAATACCGGATGATCCTGAATGCCGCGAAGCACGTCTTTGCAATGGAGGGCTTCTACAACTCCAAGGTTTCAGAGATCGCGCGAGAGGCACACGTGGCGGATGGGACCATATACCTCTATTTCAAAAATAAAGACGACATACTCATCTCCCTGTTCGAAGAAGAGTTGAACAGGATCATCATAACCGTGAAGTCGAAGCTGGAAAACATTGAAGATCCCCGCGAAAAGCTCATTATTTTCTGTGACAACCATCTCACCATGATCGAATCGGATCGTGCCCTTGCCGAGGTCATCCAGGTGGAGCTCCGGCAGTCGAACAAGTTCATGAGGGAATACAAGAACAAACATTTTCTTGCATATCTCAACATTATCGCGGATATTATCGCCTCGGGTCAGGAGAAAGGGATCTTCCGTCCCGATATCAAGCCGGAGATCTGCTCGAGGATGATCTTCGGCGCGCTCGACGAGCTGTCGACGTATCTCGTGACGGCCCGGCGCAAGCGTTTTGATGTGCATGAGGTTGCCGCCATGGTCGGCAACACGTATATCGATGGTTTGCTGAAGAAATGATACCAGAGCTTGAAGGAGGCCTTTCTTGCCATGCAGATAAAGAAAGCTGCGGTTATCGGAGGCGGGATCATGGGGGGAAGCATCGCGCATCTCCTCGTGAGCGCAGGCATTGAGTGCTTTGTGAAGGACATCGAGCAGAAGTTCGTCGACAAGGCGCTCGATCAGTCCCGGGAGATCTTCGACAAGCAGGTGAAGAAGGGAAAGCTCGACGGAAAAAAGGCCGAGCAGATGCAGGCCCGGCTTCGCGGCGGGGTGGAGTACGACAAAGGCTACATGGCCGAGCTCGACCTCGTGATCGAGGCGGTGCCCGAGATCATGGGGCTCAAGCAGAACGTCTTCGCCGAGCTGGAGAAGCTCTGCCCCGAACGCACCATCCTGGCCTCCAACACCTCCACGCTCTCACTCACCGAGATCGCGGCCAAGGTCAGCCGCAAGGAGCGGTTCGTGGGCCTGCACTTCTTCAACCCCGCCCACGTGATGAAGCTCGTCGAGGTGATCTACGACGACAACACCTCCTCCTCGACGATCGGCACCATGATGGAGTTCTCCGAGCTCATCGGCAAGGTGCCCATCAAGGTCAAGAACGGCCCCGGCTTCGCGGTGAACCGGGTGCTCATCCCCTACATGAACGAGGCGGTGCTCGCCCTGATGGAGGGTGAGGGCACGATGGAGGAGATCGACGAGGCCATGACGGACTTCGGCATGCCCATGGGCCCGTTCACCCTGTGGGACATGGTGGGGCTCGACGTGGGACTGCACGCGTCCACCACCCTCGAGGAGGCCTACGGCGCCAGGACCCCGGTGCCTGAGCTGCTCAAGCACCTCGTGGGCAAGAAGATGTTCGGCCGCAAGAACGGCGCGGGCTTCTACGACTATTCCTCGGGCGAGAAGACGCCGTCCAAGGAGGTCGAGAAATTCCTCAAGCGCTGGTGGAAGAACAACCCGCAGAGCGACCTGGCCTTCTCGCCCGACCGGCTCCTGGCGGTGCAGATCCGTGAGGCGCTCTACATCCTCGACGACGGCTTCGCCTCTGCCAATGATATCGACACCGGTATGGTCTATGGCACCAACTTCCCCACCAAGGTGGCATGGGGCCCGCTGCACTATGCCGAGAATGCTGGCTGGGACGCGGTTGACGACCTCATGTGCTCGCTTGCATGCGAGTACGGCGACGAGCGGTTCACGGCACCCGGCCTGATCAAGGACCTCGCCAAGGGCCTGAGCGCTTTCGAGAACTGTACCTACGAGGTGGATCCGGACGGCGTGGCCCTGATGACCATCGACAACCCGCCCATGAACACCCTGGGGAGAAAGACCAAGGCCGACATTCTCAAGAGCGTCATGGCGGCCTGCGCAGACCCGGCGGTCCGGGTCATCCTGATCACCGGCAAGGGCAGGGCCTTTATCGCCGGTGCCGACATCGAGGAGATGAGGGCATTCAAGGACTACAACGAGGGGCTCGACCTGGCCGAACGGGGGCACCGTCTCATGAACACGATCGAGGAGGCGGACAAGCCGGTCATCGCGGCCATCAACGGGTTCTGCCTCGGCGGCGGGCTCGAGCTTGCCATGGCTTGCCACATGAGGATCGCCTCGGACAAAGCCAGGCTCGGGCTGCCCGAGATCACCCTGGGCCTCATTCCGGGGTTTGCCGGCACGCAGCGTCTTCCCCGGATCGTGGGCAAGGCCAAGGGCCTGGAGATGATCCTCACTGGCTCGCACTACAGCGCCCAGGAGGCCTTCGAGATGGGACTGGTCAACCGGGTGGTCCCCCACGACAGGCTCATGGGAGAGGCCCGGACGCTCGCAAAGACCATCGCCTCCCACAGCAGGGTGGCGGTGTGGGCCGCCATAGACTCGGTCATGGGCGGGCTCGAGGGGTCTTTCGAGGAGGGGCTGCTCATCGAGGCGGAGAATTTCGCCCGGGTCTCCTTCTCGCACGATGCGAAGGAAGGGTTGGGTGCCTTCTTGGAAAAGCGCAAGCCGAATTTCAAGGATCGGTGATATCCGCCTGAGGCGGGACCCTCGGAAGCAGGGCTGCATGCGCGAATCGGGGGGAAATACTATGGCAACAAGGCCCAAGGGGCCAATAAAAGGCTAATAAATGCGTAGGAAGGAGGAGAATGTGAATACCGTTGTATGTATTAAGCAGGTACCTGACACGGAGACTTTGATTAAAGTTCAGGGTACAGGTATTGTGACGGAAGGGATCAAGTGGGTCATGAATCCGTACGATGAGTTTGCCGTTGAAGAGGCCCTGCAGCAGAAAGAGAAGATGAAGGCCGGCGCGGTCACCATCGTCTCCCTCGGACCGGACAGGGCGATCGAGGCGATCCGGACCGGGCTCGCCATGGGCGCTGATACCGCTGTGCACATCAACGATGCAGACTACTATGGGAAGGCCGATCCGTACGCCACCGCGGCAGCCCTCGCTGCAGCCATCAAGGGCATGCAGTATGACGCTATCTTCGTGGGCAAGCAGGCCATCGACGATGACTCGGCGCAGGTTCCCGCCATGCTGGCCGAGATGCTCGGCATCCCCGTGGTCACCATGGTGATCAAGTTCGATGTCGCGGCCGACAAGAGCAAGGCGACCGTGACCAGGGAGATCGAGGGCGGCCAGGCCGTCATCGAGGTGCCTCTCCCGGCAGTGTTCTCAGCCCAGAAAGGGCTCAACGAGCCCCGGTATGCTTCGCTTCCCGGCATCATGAAGGCCAAGAAGAAGCCCGTCGACGTGAAGAAGGCGGCTGACCTCGGCGTGAGCGAAGGCCCCAAGACCGTTATCAAGGAGATGTCCCTGCCCCCGGCTCGCCAGGCAGGCAAGGTGATTGCGGGTGACGACGCGGCTGCTAAGGCGAGAGAGCTCGCGAGAATCCTTCATGAAGAAGTGAAGATTGTCTAATAAAGGGGGATACGAACATGGCTGGAACACTCATTTATGCAGAAGTACAGAAGGGCGAGATCAAGAAAGGCTCTTTTGAGGTAACATGCAAGGCAAAGGAACTGGGCGGCGAGGTGGCTGTGTGCCTGATCGGCAAGGGCGCTGAGGCGCTTGCCCCCCAGCTGGCGAAGTACGGCGCGGACAAGATATACGTGGTTGACGGCCCCGAGTACGAGAATTACGTGACCGAGGCCTTTGTCCAGGCGTTCAAGCAGGTTGCGGATACCGTAAAGCCCGATGTCATCCTCGCGAGCGCGACCGCTCAGGGCAAGGACCTCATTCCCGCCATCGCGGCACGGCTGGGCGTGGGCGCCATCTCCGACTCGGTCGACCTGAAGAAGGAAGGCGACAAGGTCGTGGCAAAGAGGCCCATGTACGCCGGCAAGGCGTATGCCATGGTCGAGGCCACCGCAACCCCGCAGATCATCGCGGTGCGGCCCAACTCCTTCTCGGTGAAGGAAGTGGCCGGTGCCGGTGCGGTCGAGAAGGTCGCGGTCAGCCTGGATACCTCCAAGATCAAGGCGGTCGTAAAGAGCACCGAGGTTGCGGCGACCGACGAGCCCGACCAGACCGAGGCCGAGATCATCGTTTCCGGCGGCCGCGGCATGAAGGGCCCCGAGAACTTCAAGATGCTCGAAGACCTGGCCAAGCTGTTCGGCCCCACCGCAACGACCGGCGCATCAAGGGCCGCTGTCGACGCAGGGTGGAGAGAGCACTCCTACCAGGTGGGCCAGACCGGCAAAACCGTCAGCCCGAACCTCTACATCGCCTGCGGCATCTCCGGCGCCATCCAGCACCTGGCCGGCATGGGCACCTCCAAGGTGATCGTGGCCATCAACAAAGACCCCGAGGCGCCGATCTTCCAGAAGGCGGATTACGGGGTTGTCGATGACCTCTTCAACGTGGTCCCGGCCCTGATCGAAGAGATCAAGAAGGTGAAAGGCTAAGCAATACACGCTGTGGGATGGGGGGTGCACCCCCTCCCACAGGAAACCAGATTCAGGGGGGTTGCAATGCACGGATCAGGAGCAGAAATTTCGAGAGAAGTCTTTTGGAACATCCAGGGACCCGGCTTTCCCACGGAACAGGTTCTCCTCTATGTGCTTGTGGTCATAGCTTTTCTCCTGTTCTTCCACGGCCTGGCGAAGAGCGGGTTCTTCACCCGGATGAAGGTGATCACCAGCGCAAAGGGATCGGACGTGAGCCGGGTCGACAATGCGTGGGGACGTTTCTGGTACGCGGTGGCAGACGTGTTCGGTCATCGCAAGATCCTCCGGGAGCCTTATCAGGGCGTGTTCCACTTCCTCATATTCTGGGGGTTTGTGGCCCTGGCCATCACCACGGCCATCGTCTTCCTCCAGGCCGATATCATATGGCCCATCTGGCACGTGTGGTTCATGCAGGGCGGGTTCTATCTCGGGCTGTCGCTCTTTGCAGACGTGTTCGGGCTTCTGGCCATCGTGGGCATCCTGATGGCCATGGCGAGGCGTTACTTATTCAAGCCGGCGTGGCTTGACGACAAGGGCGAGGACAAGCTCATCCTGTGGTTCATCCTGGCCATCCTGGTAACGGGTTTCGTGGTCGAGGGACTGAGGATCCAGGCGACGGAAACCGACCCGGCCAGCCCGATGAACCAGTACATCTGGTTCTCCCCGGTGGGCAGGACCGTGGCATTCCTGTTCTCGGGCATGAGCATCCAGGCCATCAAGGATACGCACGTGGTCCTGTGGTGGACTCACGTGCTCGGCGCACTGGCCTTCATCGTGTACATCGCCTACTCCAAGCTGCTGCACATCCTCATGACGCCGGTGAATATCTTCCTGCGGCCGGATACGCCCCAGCCGCCCATCAAGGTCATGCCGCCCGAGATGTTTGAGAACGCCGAGACATTCGGCATCCACAATCTCGAGGAATACTCGTGGAAGGACCTGTTCGACAGCGAGGCGTGTATGCGCTGCGGCCGCTGCGTCGAGGTCTGCCCGGCCTTCAACACCGACAAGCCGCTTCTTCCCAGGGACGTGATCCAGAACATCCGCACCTACATGGAGAACAAGGCCAAGTTCGCGCTTGACGCCGATGGGGTCTACCACATCATCCCGGACGAGGAGTACACCGGCCCGGCGCTGATCGGCGATACCATCGAGAAGGACACCATCTGGTCCTGCACCACCTGCATGGCCTGCGTGGAGGCCTGCCCGGCCTACATCCTCCAGTTCCCGAAGCTCATCGACCTCAGGCGCTACCTCGTGATGATGGAATCCGACTTCCCGGCCGAGGTCATGGACGTGTTCAAGGGCATGGAGAACAACTCCAACCCGTGGAGCATCGGCTCCCACGTGAGGGCCGACTGGGCCAAGGGACTCGACGTTCCTCTGCTCTCCGAAAAGGGCGAGGCCGAGTACCTCTTCTACGTGGGCTGCGCCGGCGCGTTCGACGACCTGAACAAGAAGGTCGCGGTCGCCCTGGTGAAGATCTTCAAGGCGGCAGGGCTCGATTTCGCCATCCTCGGCACCGAGGAGGGCTGCTGCGGCGACTCGGCCAAGAAGATCGGCAACGAGTACATCTACCAGGCGCTCGCCATGGCCAACATCGAGACCTTCAAGGCCTACAACGTGAGCAAGATCATCACCATGTGCCCCCACGGCTACACGGTGCTGAAGAACGACTACAAGGAGCTCGGCGGCAACTTCCAGGTATTCCACTACACCGAGATCCTCGACAAGCTCATCAAGCAGGGTAAGATTACCCTGAAGCAGCCTATCGAGAACCTGGGCACCATCACCTACCACGACTCCTGCTACCTGGGCAGGTACAACAAGATCTACGACCAGCCACGCGACATCATCAAGGCCCTGAACTCGGGCAACCTCGTGGAGATGGCCGGCCACCATGCCAAGAGCTTCTGCTGCGGCGCCGGCGGCGGCAGGATGTGGATGGAAGAGCACCTGGGTACGAGGATCAACCAGAAGCGCACCAGGGAGGTCGAAGCCTCCGGGGCAAAGACCGTATGCACGGCATGTCCGTTCTGCTACACCATGCTCTCCGACGGCATCAAGGAGCTCGATCTCTCCGAGAAGCTCCAGGCCATCGACATCGCCCAGCTGGTGGCCAAGGCCGCCGGTCTCGATCAGAAGACCTCTTCCGGCAGTGGCGATAGCGAGCAGGAGGCGGCGAACTGATTCAAAGGCCATGCCGATGTACCACCCCTGAATCATCTTGAAAAAGAGGAGGCAGCGATGCCTCCTCTTTTTCCTTGCCATGCAGGCCACCCGGGCGGTATTTTTTCTGCGGGGCTCTTCAAGGAGGATGGGGCATGCTCGTCGGTCTTCTGCTCGACGGAACCGAGAATTCGCGCGGCCTCGCGGGTGCCTTGACATCCGCGGGAATCGAAGTGGATACCCTTGTCCTGCCGGGGGCCCTGTCGAGGGACAGGGCCCTGGAACTGGGCGGGGCCTTCCTCGAGATCGCCCGGCGCTGTGATCTCGTGCACAACCTCTGCGGCTGCCTCGGCCTGCTCTTTGCCCACCTCTCGCACGTCCCCATGGTCACGTCCCTTCCCGGCCGGCTCACCGAGGTGGAGGCCCTCATCTGCCGGGCCGTTTCAGGACAGTGCTTCTTCGTGTCGGAAGAGGCCCACGAGCTGCCGGGCCTGCGGGGTGTTCCCCGGGCTGAGCGGTTCCAGGGAGACAGGGTGAGGTTCTACCTGGACGTGTACTCCCGGGTGCTGGCCCTGGGCAAGACCAGGGAGCACCGCCCCTGGGGTAACTACGAGGTTCTCTCCGAAGACCGGGGCGACCACAAGGTAAAGCGCATCACGGTGCTTCCGGCCAGGCGCCTGAGCCTGCAGTATCACGGCCGGAGAAAGGAGCACTGGATCGTCATCTCCGGGCGGGCCAGGGTGAGGGTGGGGGACGAGCTCGTCGAGCTGGGCCCATCGGGCGCGGTGGACATTCCCTGCGGGGCCCCCCACCGGATCGAGAACATCGGGGCCGAGGACCTCGTCTTCATCGAAGTGCAGCAGGGAGACTACTTCGGCGAGGACGACATCGTAAGGATCGAGGACGATTTCGGGAGACTATGAGCGCCGAGGACAGGACAACCAGGCATGATCGCGATCTCTTCGGGCTGCTCTACGAGACGGCCCGTAACGCCGGCATCGAGATCATCGAAGACAGGATCAACCGCAAGGGCGGCATCTGCAGGCTCAAGCAGCGGATCGTAGTGCTCTACGACGAGCAGGCTCCCTACCGCGAGCGCAACCGCCTCATCCTTGACGCAATTTCGCTGGTCAACCGAGATTATCTCTACCTTCCGCCCCGGGTCCGGATGCTCCTGGAAGAGGACAAGGCCGGGCAGGGTTCCTGAGCGCCGTCAGCCGGCTACTTGCCGGACCGCATGGAGTGGAGCCTCAGCTCGCGCTGGGCCTCGGCGTTGTTCGGATTGATCTGCAGCGCCTTGCGGAAGGCATCGGGCGCCTTCCTCGAGCCCTCGGTCTTGAGCACCCATCCGAGGATCAGGTAGAGGGTGTCTGAAGAGGGGAATTTCTGGACAGCCTCGCGTATGGCGGATTTGACCTCGACCGCAGTTCCCCGGTTCGTGTTCTGCCACCGCAGGAACAGCGCCCTGACGTATGCCTCGGCAAAGACCCGTTCGCCGGGCCTCATGCCCGTGCAGATCCTGAAACAATCCAGCGCCTTGCCATAGTCCTTGCGCCGAATGGCCTCCACGCCCTCGTCATAGATGATTTCAGCCTGGATGCTCTCGTCGATGCCCTTGCGCTCTTCCGGGGGCTTTCCTTCCCTGATGCGCATTACCGTGTTGTAGGCCTTCTGGATCTCGGTGAACACATCGTTGGCGAGCCGTTTGACCTCGGGGTCGTCCGCATAGGCATAGGTATCGGGGTGGTGCTGCTTCACGAGCTTGATATACGCCCGCTTGAGCCCTCCATCCGAGATGGTCTCGTCGACGCCCAGGGTCTGCAACGGGTTCTGGTCCTTGAAGGTTCTCAGCGTCTTCCTCAGCTGGTCGATGAGGGCCTTGTGCTTGCTCTCCTCGAAGGTGGCCAGGCCGGTGCAGTAGAGGGCAAGGAGCGCCTTGGCCGGGTCCTGCCCCAGGAGCAGCAGCTCGGAAACCTTGAACTGGTCGAAGTTGTCCATGGTGACGCCCAGGTCGATGGGCAGGTCGTCTCCTCGCTTCTTGGGCATTGCATCGGCGTGCGGGCTCAGGGCGGAGATCACCGTGGAGAACGGGGTGTGCTCCATGATTCCCCGCCTTACCAGCCGGTGGAACTCGTTCTTGCTGATATCCGGGCTCTTCTCGATGGCATCCTTGGTCACCTTCAGGATGGTGCCGGCCTCCCAGGAAAAGATATCGAGGAAGCGCTTCTCGAACTGCTGCCGCACCGCAAGCTTTATCGCCTCGGCAGTGGTCTTTTGCATCTCGAGCAGGATCACTCCCTGTTTCCTGCGCTCAATGCGTGCCCGGGCGAGAGACTCCTCATTCTCCTCCTCGGTGATGGACCCCATGTCCACCAGGATATGGCCCAGGAGCTCTTCGGGCTTGTTGGACTGGACCGCGCAGAGAACCCCATCGCGGAAGATGAGTCCCTTTTTCCAATTGTCCGACGACACGAAGATGATCCCGGTAAAGAGGGAGTCGATCGTGTCCTTTACCAGGAGAGGGAACGTAATGTCCTCGAGACGGAATGTCGCATCCATGGCAGTCATTATCGGCATTCATGCCGGGATTTCATAAATATTCTTTCTCTTTCCGGTAATATACCACCGGAGCCGGGATCGTCCAAGGGGAAAGAGGCGACTGCCGCTTGAGCGCCGGGTATTAAAATGATGCTACGCCCGGAAGACAGGGTGCGAAATCGCGGGATGGAGAGAAGGTGGAGAATGAAAGGGGCCCTCGTGAGGGCTTTTTCGTGATGCAAGGGCCCCTTTCCAGGTAACCGCGATTCCAGCGGGGTTGCTTTCTCTTGTTCGTCTACTCGTCCCTGTGGCGGTCAGGCCCGGCTACAGGGTCATGATCTTTTTCCAGTACAGGGGCTCCCAGGGGTTCCTGTGCGCCTCCTCGATGCAATGCGGGCAGTAGTGCTTGTAGACGAGGTTCTTCCGGTCCTGAGTGCCGATCTGCCTGACGGCGCATCTGCTGCAAACCGGCATGCCGCAACCTTCGCAGGAAAGATTGGTGAGCCTTCCACATTCACACTGTAACATGCTCTTCCCCGCAGCTTCCATAGCCTCCTCCATGTCGAAACCTTGAAAACGTCATCCGTTGAAACCAACCAGGAGAAAGCCATTTTCATGCCAGGCTGCCATGTACCACCCGCTTGATGGAACCCATCGGAATGATGTCATTTATCTGTCCCGGGACCTGGCCTGCAGTATGCATATGGGGTTGTGCCCAGAGAGGGATACGGTGTCTGCGCCATAGGTATGGTGCCTGTGCCCTACACATTTGAGGCGGGGTGCCGGCGATGGAGGCTCCTGCGGACAGTGCCTGTTGGAAACGGCTGCCGCCGTCATCCTCTTACCTCTTTCAAGGTCTCCCTGAACCCCCTTCCGGCCGACCTCGGGAAAGACCTCGTTAAAAACGCGGGATGACATCACGCCCCCGTTGGATGCTCTGCAGAGCCGGACCTGGGCTTATCCAGGCAGCTGCTTCCCGTAAAGGTTCCCCGGTCCCTTCATCCGGTCCTTACGCGCCACGAAGAACTCATAGGCATAGCAGCCGGAGTGTCTCCGGTGCATGGCAGGCTCCTGCGCGAGCTGATCGAGTATGGCGAGCGCCTCCCCGTCATCCCCATACCGACCGCGCAGCTCCTCGATGCGGATCTCCATGGGCGTGTAGAAGTCCTCCCACCAGGCCTCATCGGGCAGGGTGAAGTGCCCGGTCAGCGAGAACCCGGACAGATCGATGATCGCTAGGACATCGGTGACCTTTCCCATGGTGGGGTAGTCGCGGTAAAAGCTCTCCTTCACCTCGGGTGGCGGATCGTCCCGGAGCCACACGGCGTCGGTAAACGCGATGTAGCCGCCGGGGCGCAGGAGTGCGCGACATATCAGCAGGGCGTTCTCGATGCCCACGTTGTAGAGTGCTCCCTCGGACCATACGAGGTCGAAGCTCCTGGGTGTCAGCCCCAGGTTTGCCATGTCACCAACCATGGCCGAAATGCGGTTTGAGAGTCCGAGCCGGGCAGCCGTGGACTTAAGCCGCTCGATGCTCGGTGCGTGGCTGTCCACGGCCACGATATTGCCCGAAATCTGCTTGGCGAGATGGATCGTCTGCCCGCCTGTTCCGCAGCCCAGGTCGAGCACCGCAGGCGCGGGAGGCAGGTCGCGGATGAGGGCCAGCGCCCTGGCCGTGCAGTCGCGGCTGCCCGGCCCCTGCCTGGGGAGCGACTCGAAGAGCTCGAAAAAGATCTGCTGGAAGCGGGACGTCTGTTCACTCATGCTCCCAGTCTACCACCCATATCCTGCCGGTCAAGCACGGGCATGGCTCGGTTGTCCCGGCATGGGTGCAGTTGATAGGAACAGTGTTCGAAAGGGATTACACCACGAGGCCATGCGATGCGTGAAGCTTGAGATGAAAGGGCTTGAGGGTGGCGGAATAAGTTTGGCTCCCCGTGTGCAACCCTTATCATAACCCTTCTCCATTCCTCTGTCAAGCCGTAAGCCTTCGTAATTCAACGATTTATCAAAGAGCAGGCCGTTCCCGGCAGGGCGGAAGCGGTATTGATTCAAATTTCCGCTAAAGTTCCAACCGGGCCGCCACGTCCTCGTAATCCGGATCCTCGGCGTAGAGCTTCTCGAGCTCGCTGCGCGCCCGCCGGCGCTGGCCGAGGTCCTCATAGACCAGGGCCCGTTCGTACCGGAGCGCCCGGAGCAGTTCCTCGGAGCGGCCCTTCTTCTGGCGCAGGGCGCCCGTCAGGGTCTCCCGCGCCGCGTCCAGGAGCCCGAGCCCGCGCAGGGCCCTGGCCTTGTAGAGCAGCAGAGCGGTGAGGACCGGCGTCTCGTTCTCGATGCCTTCGGCCAACCGCACGATCTTCCGGCAGACGTTCTTGTCGCCCGGGCGGGCGTCCAACAGCAGCTCGGCGAGGGACAGCTTCACCACCACGTCGTCGGGTTCAAGCCGCCGCAAGCGCTCCAGGCAGGCAATCGCATCCTCCCAGCGCTCCTGGCGCTGGTAGACCTCCACCAGGCCCAGCAGCACGCCGCGCAGATCCGGGCCCACATGCGCGGACACCTCGTCTGTGATGGGGAGACTCAGGCGTGCGGAGATGCCGTACTTGGAGAAGTAGGTTCCTAAGCGGCTGTGCTTCTCGGCGGCCGTCGCCAGGTAGTTCACAGCTTCTTCCTGCTGCTCCTTCTTGAGCGCCAGGAAACCGGCAAGGTACGCGCCGTCGGCCAGGTGAGTCGCCTGTTCAAGGTGCTGAAGCGCCTTGTCCTCATTCCCCAGCACCAACTCCCGGCACCCGTCCACCAGGGCCTCCTCGTCGTCCGGCGTGATGAGCCGCTTGAAGAAACCCAGCGTCAGCCGGTCTTCCGGGCGGACCGTTAGAACGGCCGGAGCGGAGTAGGACGCGCTTCTCCTACCGCTGGATCTCCCGCTCGGAACCGTGGTCGTGTAGAAAAGGCCTGTTCCCGGAATGCCCATCGTGGCCCGCTTGCCCCTCGGACCGATGGTGAACTTCGCCCCGCGCGGCCCGAACGAGAGAGAGCCGCCCGACTTGCTCAGGTTCAGGGTCACGCCCGGTGCGATCCTGATTCGTCTCCAGAAGCGGAAGGCCATTCTTTACTCCACTACGATTGCCCTCACATCTCCCAACCTGCGCTTATCCTCCTTCTGCCAACACACTCTAAATGACGGGACCGAGAACTCTTCCTTTCTCCTTGCCATAGTATAAGACGACCAATGTTGACTTTGCACGTGTCGCACATACGTAATACAGTCGACGCAGTTCATCCAACTTGATTTTCTTGCTTTCGGCGCGTGGGTCTACCAACATTACTACATGGTCAAACTCTCGTCCCTTTGTTCTGTGGTAATTCAGAACCTGGGTATGACCTTTCCCTGCATCATATCCTTCGAGTCCCTTTGGTACTCGGTTTGATCGAATCTGGTCAAAGAGAGGGAGTTCGGAATTCACCTGAGGCAATGTAGGCAGATGAAGCTTGCCATGGGCGGAGATTCTTTTGCATGAAGATTTGAAACCATCAACCCCAATGAAAACTTCTATCAAGTTCGGGACAAAATGATCAAGACTATAGGCACCGGTGAGTTCCGTCATCAACTGCCCCAGCTTGTTGTTTGTGCCTAGCGATTTCTTCAAAAATCCTTCAAGCTTATCTAGCCGTTTAGCTGATGTATCAGCCCTCTTGTTCCAAGCAGAATTCATCGCGATCAGTGCTACCGCACATCTCCTGCACGAGTTAGTGTCATGTCTCTCCGCAAAGTCCTTTAGAGCTGCCAATGCCAAAAGCACAGCATCATACGCTGCTTCATCCCTCGTGAGGCGAGCATATACAGGGAAAGAGACTTTGGCATTCGACGGAGGATTTCTCAAGGTCACTGCGATTTCTTCCGCAAGGGCATTACTAAAAGCAAAGTACCCTATTGTTTCGTTTGAGTTGCCATCATTTCGTATGCTCTTCCAAATCGCCGCCAATGCCGTACGCAACCGATGTCTATCCTTAGTTCTGAACTCTAAGTCATATAAGTAGACCCCGGAATCATCTTTGCTATGATACTTCTTTCCTTTCAGAAGTGCCTTAGCAAAAACAAGGATCTCCGGACTGCCAAAACGGAAGTGACGTTCAGAAAACGCTACTGGAACAACCCCTTTCCAATCACGAAACTCATCCATCCTCTTCTCGGTTGCCTCGTGCATTCCAGCATAGATTATCTGATTTGGATCCCCGAATGCGACAACTTGAGAGTATTGGCCAACAACCCGAAGGAACTGCCACTGCTCTTCGCTCGTATCCTGGAATTCATCAACTATGATCAGTGGATAATTGCGTCCAACTATCCTGCGGAGACGTTCAGAGGATGTCAGCAGGCGTGTGGCTAAAGGGATTAATGTCGCAAACGCGAGTAATCCCTCTCTTGCGTTTTTGTACAAGAATTCTTGATAGCTTTCACGCGAAGGAGATACTCCTTCTTCAATTAGAAGCAGTTTTTCCTCGAGGGTATCCATGATCCGAAAGATAGGAGGGATGCCAACAAATCGCCCGTAGCTCCTGAGGATTTCTGCCGCGAAAGCGTGATAAGTTCGAAATGATATTCTTTTCCTCTCTGTTCGTGTGAGTTCTGCTTTAGCGCTCTCAGCAAGCCTGAAAACCGCAGCATTAGAAAACGACAGGAAAAGAACTTTATGGGATTCAGATGGCAAAGTATGTACTGTAAGCCTAGCTTTTTCAATGGCGGTTCGGGTTTTACCTGTGCCAGGACCGGCAATTACCAAGGCAGATACATCTGCATCCAGTAATGCCTTTTGCTCTTTTGTGGGCACGAATCTAGACATGGTGAAGGCTTTACCCCGCCAGAGAACACATGCCAATCCTCACTCTTCCTGCCATGTGTTGAGATACCAGATCCACAAGATCTTTCAGTACGTTTGGTAGCGTATTCTCGTCAAGCAGCGATATTACCCATTCGTGCATGGCGGCAGAACCCTTGTTTGCGCGTAGCATTTCGAAGGCGTGTTTTCTAACATCCGCCTCATCCATAGATTCAACCACAGTTTTTTCTATTAACTGTGTTTTAGCGTATTGAGCGGAGGAAAGCATCTCACGAAGGATACATATAGGAAGCCTATTGGACAGAAGCTGTTCCAGACCAGTTTCCTTCAGGAAAACACAGGGATAGGGTGCGTTCAATGCACTTCCCCAAATAGGGTTATCTTCCGATAGGTTGTCGAACAACCCGATTACTCGAAGGCCAGCTGCATTGAAGAAGTTGCCAAGCCTGAGGATGCCGCCATTTGTATCGGCACTAACCACTGAGACGCCCAGGAGCTCCAGGGCCTCCTGTTGCCGTCCATTCCATTCTTTGCCATTCAATATTCTACTTGCTCCGAGAAGCCACCATTTATCAGAGTCTCCCTCAACTATGACTACGCCCCGTCCAAGGAGAGCTTCGCAGCATGATTGTTTCAGACGCTTAGAATAGAGATTGATCGCTTTTACAGTGTCGGTTGAGATAGGCGACCATTTGACTATTCCCGATTCGTCCCGTTCGATTCTGCCAACGCCTTCTACCGGAATTCTCTCAAGCACGTATGGTGAATGAGTGGTAATGAAAGTCTGATCTGCTAATGCCAGACATTCATCGATCACTCGTCTTTGGGCGTGTGGAAAAAGGAAAGTCTCGGGTTCTTCAAGCGCAAGGATGCCACGACCGCGTCTTCTCATTATAAGGGTAAGGATAGCAAGGATTGCCAGGCTGCGAGTGCCAGCACCAGACTTCTGAATGGGTAATTCAGCAGAATCTCGAAGATACATTTGGGCTACAGATTTAATATTATCTCGTGTCCCATCGGTTACTTGGAAACACAGCGAACTTGGTTGAGATTCGGACAGAACCAGGAATCGTTCCAGTTCAGCCTTGTATGAGTTGTAGTAGCTAAGACTCGATCTGACAGTTGGTCCGCTTTCTGAAGTTCTGTCTGGTCAGATCTAAGCTGTCAGATGGTCATCGGTAAGAATACCATCGACATGCCCCTCATCCATATACCCGATAC
>JBASVF010000264.1:0-17413 GCA_049275795.1 Desulfomonilia bacterium | reverse complement strand
GAGTATTCCATGCCATGAGATAACGTCCTTTTCTCCTTGAAGTAGTTGCAGCCACATTTCACAGACAGCAGTAGTGCACAATACCAAGCACAGTCTGGAAAATCAATGAAAATCAGAAGAATAAGGGGTTCGTTTCCAGGCCGGCAGGCGCTGGTGAGATCGCCGGGGAGTCCGCTGTGAGGCAGCGGAATGGATCGGGGGATCTACGCCTTGTTCAGTGGGGCAGACGCCCTTGCTCGAAGAGCTTTTCCCTGATGGCCTTCTTGAGCCTCTCGATGGTCTGCGGGCTCAGGCAGCTCGGGAGGTCGACCTTCTGGGAAAGCGAAACGGTCAGGGTGTAGGTGCGAAGGGATATGCTGCACTTGCGGCATATCCTGACATGGTCCTGCACCTGGGTGACCAGCTCCTCGGACAGCGATTCGTCGAGGAATTCCTGGAAAAGAGCCGAACAGAGCTTGCAGTTCATTCCTCCTCCCGAGAAGGCTCGGTGTATCTGCTGAAGTACTCCGAGAGGAGCTGCCTCAGGATGAGCCTCCCTCTGTGCAACCGGGATTTGACGGCCGGGACGCTGATACCCAGGGTCTCGGCGATCTCCTCGTTCTTGAGCCCTTCCACGTCCTTGAGGACCACCACGGTCCTCATGGCCTCGGGCAGCGAGTCGATGGATCGCCTCAAGACCTCTTTGCTCTCCTCGGAGAGCAGCACATCGTCGGGAAGGTTTGACCAATCATACTCCAGGAATTGCTCCTGATCAATATCTTCCACCGGGGTCTGCTCGGAGAACTTCTTCTCCTTTCTCAGGTAGCCATAGGCCGCGTTGGTGGTAACCCGGTAGAGCCAGGGCGAGAAATATGCCTCGGTCGTGAGGGTGCCGATCTTGGCGATCACCGTGAGGAACACGTCCTGCATGATCTCTTCAGCGGCGTGAGCGTCGCGGGTGAGGTGATAGGCGAGATTGTAGACCTTGTTCGAGTAACGCTTCACGATTTCCTCCAGGGCCGCGGTGTCGCCTTGCTTGATCCCGCGCACCAGGTCCGCATCGGCCGGCACATTTCTTTTCTTACCCATTTAGATACCTTTTTCTCCCGCTTGGATTCGCTCGTCGTGCCAGGTGAGGATAAGATTGCGGGCCGCCCACACCTCGTCGACGCGGGCGACCGGGGCTGTGCACGGAGCATCGTGGAGCGCGTCGGGCTCCGATGCGCTCGCCTCCGCTATCTCCTTGAGGGCATCGACAAACCGGTCGAGCTCCTCCAGAGGCTCGGTCTCCGTTGGTTCGATCATAAGGGCGCCCGAGACCACCAGGGGAAAGTACACCGTGGGGGGGTGGAACCCATAGTCCATGAGTGCCTTGGCCATGTCCATGGTGGTCACCCCGGAGCCCTTCTGGGCGCTGTCCGTCAACACGAACTCGTGGAGCGTGGGAGTCGGGTAGGGCAGGTCGAAGAGCCCGCAGAGCCTTGCCTTCAGGTAGCGCGCGTTGAGGCAGGCCGTACTCGAGGCCTCGAGCATGCCGCGCGGCCCCAGGCTCAGGATGTAGGCGAGCGCCTTGAGGCACACGCTCACGTTTCCCAGACAGGAGTGAACCATGCCGATGCTCTCCCCGGAGCGCAGGGGCTCGAGGCCCGGCCCACCCGATTCGCCTTTCGAGATTGCCGGGGAGGGGAGGAAGGGAGCGAGTTCGCTCTTTACCAGCACGGGCCCGCTGCCCGGACCTCCACCGCCGTGCGGAGTGGAGAAGGTCTTGTGCAGGTTGATGTGCATGCAGTCGACCCCCATGTCTCCGGGCCTGGCAATGCCCATGAGCGCGTTCAAGTTGGCGCCGTCCATGTAGAGGTACGACCCGTTGGCGTGCAGGATTTCCGCGATCCGGTGGATCTCCTGCTCGAAGATGCCCAGGGTGTTGGGGTTGGTGATCATGAGTGCGGCCACGTCGCCATCCAGGTGCTGCTCAAGGACCGACGCCTCGAGGAACCCTCCCGACCCCGAGGGCACGCCCCTGGTCGTGAAGCCCGCGATGGTGCACGAGGCGGGGTTGGTGCCGTGGGCCGTGTCCGGGATGAGCACGGTGGAGCGCCTCTCGCCCCGGCGCTTCAGTGCGCCGCTGATGACCATCATGCCGGTGAGCTCGCCGTGCGCCCCGGCCGCTGGCCACAGACAGCAGGCGTCCATGCCGCAGATCTCCATGAGCAGACGCTCGAGCCGCTTGAGGCATTCGAGCACCGGCCGCATGGCCGGGGTGTCGGCCGGGTGAACGGCCCGTACCCTGGACGCGATCTCCTCGCCGATCCTGGGGTTGTATTTCATGGTGCACGATCCCAGGGGGTACATGCCGTGATCGATGCCGTAGTTGAGCCGCGAGAGCCGGGTGAAGTGCCGGACGGCCTGCACCTCGGAGACGTCCGGGAGATCGGGCGCATCGGCCGCAACGGGCAGGTCGCCGAGCCCGGAGGTGTCGAAGGGCCGGGGCACCAGGCGCCGGTTCCGGCCGGGAGAGCTCTCGAGGTTCAGGAGGGGCTCCCTGATCTCCGGGAAACGCGTCACACGTTTGCCGCCAAGCATCTGCATTCCTCCTGTGTGTTCATCTCCGTTACCGTGGTGAGCACCGCGTCTTCGGGCAGCTCCGGGTAATGCCGGCCAATGGGGATTCCCGGGACGATCCCCTCTTCCTCGAGCCGGAGTGTCGCCTCTTTGTCCAGGCGGATCACGAACTCATGGAATACCGGGGCAGAAAACAGCGGTGTAATCCCTTTTTCCTTAAGCAGGCCCATGAGGAACCGCGCGCCGGAAGCGCACTGGAGGGCGACCTCGCGGAGCCCCGAAGGGCCGAGCGCGCTCAGGTGGATCGCGGCGCGAAGGGCGCACAGGCCCTGGTTGGTGCAGATGTTCGAGGTGGCCTTCTCCCTGCGGATGTGCTGCTCGCGGGTGGAGAGCGTCAGACAGAATGCCTGCCCGCCGTCCTTGTCCCGGGTGAGGCCCACGATCCGGCCGGGCATGCGGCGCAGGTGCTTCCTGCCGGTGCAGAAGAACCCGAGCAGCGGCCCGCCGCCGCCGGGGTGGTTGCCCAGCGACTGGGCCTCGCCCGCCACCACGTCGGGACCGTAGGAGCCCGGCGGCTCGAGGGCGCCCAGGGAGACCGCCTCGGTCACCACCACGCCCCAGAAGCCGGCCCTGCCCGATGCGAGCTGCGCGATGCGCTCCATGGGCTCGATCACGCCGAAGTAGTTGGGGTTCTGGACGAAAAAGGCCGTCTCCTGCCCCAGTGAATGCTCGAGCGCTGCCAGGTCGGTCTGCCCGGTGATTGGATCGAAGGGGATCTCGACGATCTCGTCGATCTCGGCGTGGGCGAGGTAGGTCTTCAGCACGCTCCGGTACGAAGGCTGCGTGGCCCTGGTGACCGCCACCCTCCTGATGCTCTGGGTCCTCAATGCCATGAGCGCCGCCTCGGCCAGGGCGGTGGCGCCGTCATACATGGAGGCGTTGGAGACCTCCATGCCGGTGAGCGAGGCCATCATGCTCTGGAACTCGAAGATGGCCTGGAGGGTGCCCTGGCTGATCTCGGGCTGGTACGGGGTGTATGAGGTGGTGAATTCCTGGCGCGAGGCCAGGGCGTCCACGATCGCGGGGATGTGGTGCCGGTAGACCCCGCCTCCGGCAAAGACCACCGCTGACGGCGAGAAGGTGAGCTCCCTGCGGATGGCCTCCTCGTCGCAGGGTCCATCAACGGCAAGGTCGCGGCCCAGGAGCAGCTCGGAGGGAATGCTCGAAAAGACCTCGTCCGCCTCCGAGATGCCGATGGCCTCGAGGATCCTGCGGAGGTCCGGGCCGTTGTGGGTCACGTACGACATCTACTTCGCCTCTTTCTCGGTGTGGGCGCGGTAGGCCTGCGCATCCATGAGCGTCTCGAGCTGCCCCGGGTCGCTCATTTTCACGACCACCATCCACGCCTCGCCATAGCAGTCCTGGTTGAGGAGTTCGGGTGTCTCGATGAGTGCCTGGTTCACCTCGACGATCTCGCCGCTTACGGGCGCATAGATCTCGGAGACGGCCTTGACGGATTCCACGGTGCCGATGGTATCGCCCTTGGCGATGGTGGTGCCCACCGGGGAGAGCTCGACGAACACGATGTCGCCCAGCTCGTGCTGGGCATAGTCGGTGATGCCGACCCTGGCCAGGCCGTCATCCACGCTGGCCCACTCGTGGTCCTCGGTATAGTAGAGTGTATCCGGTACCTGCATGGAAAGTTCCTCCTTAGAGCATGTCTTATCTGCGGGACTGCCGCACGAACGGAGGCTTCACGACCGTTGCCCGCAGGTGCCTGTCCCTCACCACGACCTCGATTTCATCCTGTTCCTCAACGGCTGTATCGAGATACGCAAGCGCGATCCCGGTGTTCAGGACCGGCGAGACGCTTCCTGAGGTGACGGCGCCCACTTCTGAGCCGTCCTTCACGCACGGGCAGCCCTGCCTGGGAACCCCCCGGTCCTTGAGCACGAGCCCGCGGAGCCTCCGGGTGAGCCCGCGCGAGAGCTGGTCCTTCAAGGCATCCAGGCCTGTGAAGGAGGGCTTGTCCAAATCCACGGCAAAGTCCAGGCCCGCCTCCAGGGGCGTGGTGGTCTCGTCGATGTCGTTGCCGTGCAGGGGGTAGCCCATCTCCAGGCGCAGGGTGTCGCGCGCGCCCAGGCCGCACGGCCGGGCGCCCCTGGCAACGAGGTCCGACCAGAGCGACGGCGCCCTGTCTGCGGCCAGGAAGATCTCCACTCCGCCTGAGCCGGTGTAACCGGTCCTTGATACCATGATGTCGCCGTATTCTCCGTGATCAAGCCGGGAGAAGGTGTAATTCCTGAGCACACCAGCGTCGAAGCCCACGCACTCCTTGAGGATGCGGTCCGCGTCGGGACCCTGCAGGGCGATGAGGGCGGTGGAAGGGCTTTCGTCCGCGACTTGAGCGCCTTCGAGGTTGTTGCCGGTGATCCAGCGGTAGTCAGTGTCCGTGTTGGAGGCATTGACGCAGAGCAGGTAGCTCGACCCGGGCTCCACGCAGTAGATGGTCAGGTCGTCGATGATGCCCCCCCGCTCGTTGAGCAGAAAGCCGTAGAGCACCCGGCCCGGGTTCATGGGGGAGACCCTGCGGGTGAGGATCCTCTCCAGGAAGGGCACGCTCTTGGGGCCCCGCACCCAGATCTCGCCCATGTGGCTGGCATCGAAGATCCCTGCAGCGTTGCGGACCGCCAGGTGCTCCTCGCGGATGCTGGTATACCACACGGGCATCTCCCACCCGTGGAAATCCACAATCCTCGCCTTGAGCCGCTCATGCTCACGGTACAACGGGGTTCTCATCTCATCAGCAACCTTTCCGCGCCTGACGGCGCAGTCCATTCCCGGCCCTGCCCGCCCCGGCGGCGCAGGAGCATTCGTCCCCCTCGTGCATGCTGCCGATGCTCTTTGCTCGAGTATCAGGATGCGCGGGCCTGGGCCGCGATCAGGGTGTTTTCCAGGAGCATGGTGATGGTCATGGGGCCGACCCCGCCGGGAACCGGGGTGATGAGCGAGGCGCGTTTCCGTGCCTCTTCGAACTCGACGTCCCCCTTGAGCCCCGCCTCGGTGCGGTTCATTCCCACGTCGATCACCACCGCGCCCTCCTTGATCCAGGATCCCTTGATGAACTCGGACCTGCCGATGGCCGCCACCACGATATCAGCGGCCGCGACCTTGCGGTCGAGGTCCCGGGTGCGGGAATGGCAGATGGTGATGGTGGCGTGGCGCATCATGAGCAGCAGCGCCGTCGGCTTGCCCACGATGTTGCTCCGGCCCACGATCACCGCGTCCTTTCCCTTGAGCTCCACCCCGTGCTCGTCGAGCATGTACATGATGCCGCGGGGCGTGCACGGAACCAGGGAGGGCTCTCCCATCAGGAGCCTGCCCATGCTGTAGGGGTGGAACCCGTCCACGTCCTTGGCAGGGTCGATCCTCAGGAGCACCTCGTGCTCCTGGAGGTGGCCGGGCAGGGGAAGCTGGACCAGGATGCCGTCGACCTCGTCATCCGCGTTGAGGCGGTCGATCAGGGCCAGGAGCTCGGCCTGGGTCGTTTCTTCTCCCAGCAGAAATTCGAAGGACCGGATGCCGCACTGCTCGCAGCCCGCCTTCTTGTTGCGCACGTAGATGGCCGAGGCCGGGTCGTTTCCCACCAGCACCACGGCCAGGCCGGGGCGCCTGCCGTACCTGCGGGCGAACTCTCCCGCCCGGACCGTTATTTCCTCGCGCTTTCTGCGCGAAAGCTCTTTTCCGTCGATAATGGTTCCCACGGGGTTCTCCTTAACGATATATTATGTCTTGTAGACCCACTTGACCGGCAGCGGGCGGAAGCTCACCGCGTGGGGCATGGGCAGGATCAGCTCCATGTCCACTGCGAGCCAGCTGTAATCCGGCTTCAAGATACGCAGCTTGCCGTCAGCGGGCGGGGTTCCCCACTCGGTGTGCTTGTACGTCACGAAGAGGATCACGTCGAAGAACTGCTCCGACTCGCCCAAGGCATAGCCCTGACGGAAGCTCTCCTCGGTGAGGTTGTGGGTCTCGATGAGCTGTTTTGCAAGCGCCTTGTCGAACTGGATGACCGCGTAGCGGGCCACGCCCTTTTCCGAGTAGCGCGTGAGCGTCTTGGACTCCGAGCTGGAGACGTACACGGTGGCGAGCCCGGGCACCGACTTGAGGTACTGCGCCGCGATCATCGCACCGGAGCGCCGGCCCCCGATCGCCTGGTGATGCCAACCGTAGTACTCGAAGAGCTTCTGCTGGAGGATCTCGGCGTAGCGTTCCCCCTTCTCGTAGAGGCTCTTCGAAACGTAGCGCAGCTCCTTTGCCAGGCTTTCGGCCGCCTCGGATATAGGCCAGTCGATCTTGACATGGAAATGGGTGAGCGAGTAGCGGTTGCGCTTCTTGTACCGGTTGTCCCGCTGGATCAGCAGGCAGTAGTCCACGTCGATGAGCTGGTCCAGGAGCTCGAAGAAGGAGTCGCGCTCGAAGAACCTGATCGTGGAGTAGAAGGGACGGTGGAACTTGATGTCCGGCACCAGCGAGATGGTGTCCTTGCGCACCCGGTTGCTGTCGGAAAATCTGATGAACTTCTGGTGAATCTCGTCCAAGGTGTCTTCGCAGAAGATGATGAAGAAGGGCCGCGCCACCGACGATTCCTTCGAGAATTCCTTCTTCTTGGGACGGAGCTCGCTGGAGTCGACGTAGGGGTAGGGGATCTTCATCTCGAGGCAGCGCTGGTAAGGCTCCTCGAGGGCGATGGTCTTGAGCTTGCGCTCGAGCTCGTCGCGCAGGAACACGTAGATCGATCGCCGTATCTTCTCGGTGTGTCCCAGCTCGAATCGCGAATTCTTTTCCATGGAAGAACCGATACGCTCCGTTATTTTCCAAAAACAAACAAAACGGGTGTGAAGCAGTCCATAAGCCGGGTTCTGTCTCCCGCGCCGGGTTGCCCCGGGGCGGGCGGTGATCATTCATCTAGGGCTGCGGTTGCCCGCAGCCTCGAGCGACCCACCCAGGGGCGGGACGGGCCATCCCTTGAAAAAGAGCCCCTCTTTTGGTCTTGCTCCGGATGGGGTTTGCCGAGCTTCCCCGGTCACCCGGGGAACTGGTAAGCTCTTACCTTACCGTTTCACCCTTACTTTCCGTAGAGGAAAGCGGTTTGCTTTCTGTTGCACTTTCCCTGGGGTCACCCCCGGTCGCCGTTAGCGACCATCCTTGCCCTGTGGAGCCCGGACTTTCCTCTCGCGCCCGGCGTTTCAGACCGGACGCCAGCGATCACCTGTCCTGCTTCAACCCTCTATGATCCTTACAAGATGGAGGTTCCGAATTCAAGTATGAAATGGGAAAACCCACCGAACTCTGGTAGAATGGTAACAACTCTTGATGGCCGGAAAGCAGGAAAGGATTCACGGTCCGCTGCCCGCCGCCCGGGCATCCGGATGAAGGCGCGACACGCGCCCGGCGGCGCGGCTGCGACGGCTGAAGAGCGGGGGTGTCTCTGTGAAGGAGAAACGGGATTTCTTTGACATGTACCGACACGGGTTCGTGCGGGTTGCAGCCTGCATCCCGGAGGTGCGGGTGAGCGACCCGACATTCAACGCGGAACGGGTCCTGGACCTCGTGCGCGAGGCCCACAGGAAACGGGCGGTTCTCGCCGTGTTTCCCGAGCTGTGCCTTTCCGCCTACTCGAACGAGGACCTGTTTTTCCAGGGTGCGCTCCTGCGCTCCACGGAAGAGGCCTTGCAGCGAATCCTGGAGCAGACGGCGGGAATGGATATGGCCGTCGTGGTCGGCGCTCCGCTCGAGATCGCGGCCGGCCTCTACAACTGCGGGCTGGTCCTGCACCGGGGCAGGATCGCGGGCATTGCGGTCAAGAGCTACCTGCCCGGCTACCGCGAGTTCTACGAGGCGCGCCAGTTCAGGCCCGCCCGCGATCTGCCCGTGGACACCATCGACCTGGGTTCCCAGCGGGGCATTCCCATCGGGCCCGACCTCATCTTCGAGGCGCCCGGGATCCCGGGACTGAGCTTCTTCGTGGAGCTCTGTGAGGATATCTGGTCGCCCGTGCCGCCGTCGAGCCACGCCGCGCTGGCGGGTGCCACGGTGCTGGCGAACCTCTCGGCCTCCAACATAACCGCGGGCAAGGACGAGTACCGCCGCGAGCTCGCCTCGAGCCAATCGGCCCGCTGCCTGTCCGCCTACATCTACACCGCGGCCGGGTTCGGGGAATCCACCACCGACCTCGCGTGGGACGGCCACGCCCTGGTCTACGAAAACGGCAACCTGGTCTTGGAGTCGAGGCGGTTTTCGTGGGAGCCCCAGGTAGTGTGTGCCGACATCGACCTGGGCCGCCTGGTGAGCGACCGGATGCGCATGACCACCTTCCACGACGCCCGCAGGCTGGAGGGCGGGAAGATGTTCCGGAAGATTTCACTGGAGCTCCTCCCGCCGCCGGGGACCACCCAGCTCGAGCGCGAGGTGGCGCGATTTCCCTATGTGCCGGTATCGAGCGAGCTCAGGGACAAGCGGTGCTTCGAGGTCTACAATATCCAGGTCCAGGGCCTCGCACAGCGGATGAGATCCACCGGGGTCAAGAACCTGGTCATCGGTGTCTCGGGAGGGCTCGACTCGACCCACGCCCTCATCGTGTGCGCCCGGGTGATGGACGCGCTCGGTCTGCCCCGCACCAACATCAAGGCATACACCATGCCCGGCTTCGCGACCTCGCGCAAGACCTACACCAACGCCCGCGAGCTCATGGAGGCGCTAAAGGTAGACGCGGGCGAGATCGACATCAGGCCGGGCTCCATGCAGATGATGGAGGACATCGGCCACCCCTACGTCAAGGGAGAGGAGGTGTACGACGTCACCTTCGAGAACGTGCAGGCAGGCCAGCGCACCTCGGTGCTCTTCAGGCTGGCGAACCATCTGAACGGCCTGGTGGTGGGCACCGGGGACTTGAGCGAGCTCGCCCTGGGGTGGTGCACCTACGGGGTCGGAGACCACATGTCGCACTACAACGTCAACGCGAGCGTGCCCAAGACCCTCATCCAGTACGTGATCCGCTGGGTGGCGGAAAAGGAGCTGTTCGGGCCCGAGGCGTCGCAGTGCCTTCGAGAGATCCTCGGCACCGAGATCAGCCCCGAGCTCGTGCCGGGCACGAACGGCGACCAGCCGGCCCAGAGCACCGAGAAGGTGATCGGCCCCTACGAGCTGCAGGATTTCAACACCTTCTACTTCACCCGCTACGGTTACCTGCCCTCGAAGGTGGCCTTTCTCTCGTGGTGCGCCTGGCACGACCGGCAAGCGGGGTCGTGGCCCGATGTGCCGGAGGACGCCCGCCGTGAGTACTCGCTTTCCGAGATCAAACATTGGCTCAGGGTCTTCATCAGACGGTTCTTCAAGCTCAGCCAGTACAAGCGCACCTGCGTGCCCAACGCGCCCAAGGTGGGATCGGGAGGCTCGCTCTCGCCTCGCGGCGACTACCGCGCCCCGAGCGACAGCGAGGACGCCCCCTGGATGGCCGACCTGGAGACCGTTCCCGACGAGTGAGACGCGAGCGGGGACCGGATGAGGGACGTTTGCCGGTGGCGGAGGCGGTCCCGCACGAGGGCATGGAGAACGTGAGCGTGCTCGTTAGCATGTATCTCACACCCTCTCGCCGGAGGCTGGTATGCCCAGGATCTGGAACCCGGCCGTCTTCCAGGGCGGCCTTCACAAGACAGGCTACTTCGAAGGCTGGTACTTCAAGCACGTGAGCCCTGAGGGCAGGGCCGCGTACGCGGTGATACCGGGCGTATCCCTGCCCCGGGGCGAGGGCCGGCCCCATGCGTTCATCCAGTTCCTCGACGCGCGGGAGCCCCGGTCATGCTTCGTGGAGTACGACCTGCGCGACTTCCGGGCCGGGAAGAAGGCCTTCGAGATATGGATCCGCGGCAACTACTTCAGCCTCGGCCGCATGCTGCTCGATATCGATGCCCAGGGGATGCGCGTGCGGGCAGACATGCGTTCGGGCAACATCCATCCCTGGCCGGTTACATGGCTGTCCCCGGGGGCCATGGGATGGTACGCGTTCGTGCCCCGGATGGAGTGCTACCACGGCGTCCTGAGCTTCAACAGCAGCCTCGACGGGTACATCGAGGTGAACGGGAAGAAGGAAAGCTTCACCGGGGGCAAGGGGTACGTCGAGAAGGACTGGGGCAGTTCCATGCCGCGCTCCTGGATATGGATGCAGACCAACCACTTCGACGAGCCCGAGGCGTCCTTTACCGGCTCCATCGCGAGGATCCCGTGGATGGGCGGCTTCTTCACCGGCTTCCTGTTCGGGCTGTACCTCAAGGGTCAGGTCTACCGCCTCGCTACCTACAGGGGTGCAAAGGTGAGAAATCTGGCGCTAAAGGGCGATGAAATAACCTTTTCCGTCGAGGACTCCCGGTACGGCCTCGAGGTTTCGGGGCACCGGGCCCGGGGGGCGCGCCTGCTCGCGCCCAGGATGGGCGGGATGACGGTGAGGATCGACGAGACCCTCGACTCGGAGATATCGCTGTGCTTCTACCGAAGGCAGGGCCGCGAGGTGATATTCTCCGGGACGGGCCGGCATGCCGGGCTCGAGTATGTAGGCTCTGTGGGCGAGCTCATGCAAGGCCTGCGGTGAGCGGATTTCGCCTTTCCGGCTTGGCCGCTGCCACCGGCGGGCGCTTTCCCGGCAATCCAGGCGTGCCGCCCGTCTCGAGGCGATTGGGCGGCACGCCGCGTGGTCTTTTCACGGCGCGAGTTTTTTTGAAGCCTTTGCGGCTACCCTATGACCTCCACCCCGAGCCTGAACTTCGAAAGAGGCTCGCAGCCGTCACGGCCGATCAGAATGGGGTTCTCGTAGCGGAAGCCGGTGTTCTCCTGGGGGCAGGCATACTGCATGGCACAGATGATCATCTCGTTTTCCTGGTAGACGTGGTCGGGATTGGTCCAGTAGGGAAGGGGGCCGTCATTGAGCCCGATCCTCCACTCGTCCCCCATCATGCCAATGCCGTGCTCGAAGCCGGGCACCATGTACTCGGCAAAGCCCCTGGTCTCGGCAAAGTCCATCATCTCTTCAGCGATGCTGAGCGGTGAGGCACCCGCCCTGTAGGCCTTGAGCGTTTTCTTGACGATGTCGGTGAAGTTCTTTGCGTGCCAGAGCTGGCGTTTGGTGGCGCGGCCGAGGAAGTAGTTGTGCGAGTGATCGCCCAGGGCGAGCTTGAACATGGCGTGGATGTCTACCATGAGCCCCTCCCCGGCTTTGAGCCTGCGGGTGGTCGGCGGCGTGCAGGCCCCTCCGGCCAGGCCGGTGCGGTAGCCGCTCGCGATCTCGTTGCCGCCCGTGAAGGACCACTCCCATACGCTGCCCGCCTTGCGCATGGCCAATGCCGCGATGCCTGCGATCTCGGTCTCGGTCATGCCCTTCCAGCCGCCGCCCGAGAGGGCCTCGCGCACCGCCTTGTGGCCCTTGTCAACGATCTGCGAGGCCTTCCTGAAGCGGTTGATCGTGCCCTGGTCCTTGATGAGCGAGAGCTCGTCCACGATGTGGTGGGCATTGACCAGGCTGAACCCATCGAGCGCATCCTTGAAGCATTCGTACTCGTAGTGGGTGAGATTGCCCTCGGGAAGGTAGTTGGACATGCCGTTCTCGACGCCCACGCGGCCTTTCGAGAGCCCGAGATTGTCCTTGATGAAATCGGATATCTGCGTGATCTGGTCCATGCCCCCCATGGGCGCATAGCCGAGGACGTGGTCCTCGCCCAGCCACGACTCGTCGGCCACCCGGGCCGCATCGATCACGAAGGTGAATACCGTGGGCAGCCCTTCTGCAGGGACCACCACGTACGATCTCCAGGGACAGAACGCGTCCGAGATCCATGAGAGCGTCCGCAGCCGCGAGCCCAGGTAGACGTCGAGGTCCTCCCGGGCCATGGCCTCCTGAATCTTCCGGACTCGCTGGGGAAAATCGATGAAGTACGGGTCGTTATTCTGTTTTTTCTCCATGGTTGCCTCCTTCTCAATACTCGGTGGGGATCTGCGACATGATCTTGTTCATGCGGTCCGAAAGCGAGGCGAGCTTCAGGGCCCTGACCATGTTGCCCTTGAGCTTGAGCTTTCCGCTCATGAGCGCCCGCTGGGACGAGACCAGGCCCTGGGTGACCCGTGAAAAGAGGTCGTAGCTGCCGGTGATCACGAACTCGGCGCCCTGTGAGGAGCCCTCATCCACTGTCACGTCGGTAAAGACCCCGTTTTCGGTCTTGAGATAGAGGTACCTGTCCTTGCCGTCCGGACAGTCCGTGTAGTTGAATGCCACCGATGTGGTGAGGAACTTCATCTTCTCCGGGCTCAGCTCTTTCTTGAGACGCCTCTCCACCTCGTCCCGCCACTCCCTGCTCAGGTACGCCACCTTTCCGGCCATCGGTATTCCTCCTTTGGGACTCGATATTCCCGGCGGCGTTTCTCAGCGCCGCCGGAGCTTCAACTGCAATACATGGTACCATGAAACCATGGTTCCCACAATGAATCGTTGAACAAAATATTTATATGATCATGTGTCCGGCTTCCGCCGGGGGGATGGGGCCCCGAGCCTCCATGCCGGTTGCCTCCGGTGTTCGTGTGAACGGCTGACAAGGGCTCTGAGGATCCTGATCCGCCGGGAGCTGTACGCAACCCATCATTCGTGCGAGCGCAGGGGGCCGGGGCAGCCCTTCCATGCGAACATGAGGGCTGATCCATCATTCGAGCGAAATCAGGGGAAAGCGGACTTCTGGCTGTTTCATCGGCTGCCGCTTCAGCGGGAGTTGCTGCGCTCTCGATGCGAACGGGTTTACACCAGGCTCCTGGACCGGCGCCCCTGCGAGGCGCCTGCCCTCACTGCCCTCGATCGCACTGGCGGCAGGGGGTGGCAATGCGTGCCCGGGCATGCCCGCTTAAGGGGATGCCCCGCGAACGCGCCCGGGCCCGCTTGCAATGCCTGGATCTCAGCAGTAGCAGGTCCTGTTGATGATGATCTTCTTCAGGTCGTCCGAGAGATCGTTGAAGTACGAGCAGTATCCAGCCACGCGGACCAGCAGGTTCGGATACTTCTCGGGGTGCTCGTATGCATCGAGCAGGATCTGCCGGTTGATGACGTTCGGCTGGAACTGCATGCCACCCTTCTTGAAGAACGTACCGAATATGTTCGCGAGGTTCCTGACGCCTTCCGGCCCGTCGAACAGGGCCGAGTCGATGGTGAAGGTCACGGTGGTGCCGTTGGGGGCATAGTCTGCGAACCTCACGCCCGACACGGAGTTCAGCGCGGAGAGCAGGTCGGCCGATTCCATCCCGTAATGGGGGGTGATGCTGTTCGCGAGAGAAACGCCCGTGAGCCTGCCGGAAGGCAGGGCAGGGGTCTTCTTGCCGTAGACGTCATTGACGTTGAGGGCATAGTAGCCGGCCGTGTATATCCCGTTCCGCGGGCAGTTCTCCACCGAGGCCAGGGCATTGACGTACATCTGGAGGGTCCTGTTCACCCACTCGACCGCTTCCGGTGAATCATCCTGGCCAAACTTGGGCACGCCGAGCAGCGCCGACCTGATCCGTTGGCCTTTTTCGCCCTGGAAATCCATGTCCATGGCATCGATGACCTCGTTGAGCGAGAAGAGCTTTTTCTTGAACACGACCTCGTCGAGAGCGAAGAGCGAATCCGCCACGTCCGTGATGCCCACGGCCTGGATCCCGCTGCTGTTCAGGGTCGTCCCCCCTTCGCACACGTCCTTGCCTCTCTGGATGCATCCTTTGAAGAGCGAGGAAGCAAGAGGGGTGGTGAAGTTTCTGCGGATCGTCTCTTCGATCTTCTGGTGGTCTTTCAGGATGGAGTTCGTCAGGTGGTTCAGCCGTTTCTGGTAGCGCTCGAGCAGCTCGTCCATGCTCGCGGGTGGATTCGGCCTGCTGGCCCTCATCTTCTTGAACCGGTCCCTGGCGGCGAGGTATTTCGCGAGCACGAACTTGGAAAACCGGTCTTCTCTCCTGAAGTTGTACTCGAAGAACTTCGTGAGGATCTTCTCGATCTGGTCGGGGAGCCCGAAGTTCCACAGGTCGTCTTCTTCTCCTTTGAGCGCCTGCAGGAAAGGCAGCACCACGTTCACGTTGGCGCAGTCGGTGTTGCCGTAATGGTCGTCCGAGGCGTTCGGCTCGACGCACCCAATGACCGCATAGTTCCTGATGTCCTCCATTGGGGTGTCCGGGTAGTGCTTGGCCATAGTTTCGAGGTAGATCTCGTCGTTGTACAGGGCGGGCATGGGCGCGCCGTTGAGGTAGACCTCGGCGATCCTTTCAAGGTACTCCGGCGGGCTGTCCTTGTGGATCCTTGCCGTCATGTTGCAGGCATAGGGCTGAAGCTCGCAGATGTCGAGCAGCATGTAGGTAACGGGGTTAGTGGCGTCGCATCCATCCCTGCCGAGCCCCCCGGTCGTGACCGCCTGGTCCGTGGACATGGTCTCGAAGAGCCGCCCGATCCTGAGGTAGGTATCCCCGTCGTTCACCAGGATGGCCTCGTCCATCTTCAGGATGAACAAGGCAAGCAACTCTTTTGCCTTCTCATAATCGATGATGCCGGCTTCCAGGTCCCTTTTGTAGTAGGGGTACAGCACCTGGTCGAGGCGCCCGTGGGACACCGCGTTCTCGTATGACTCGATGCAGAGCGCGATCTGCAGGAAGAGCATGCTCTGGAGCGCCTCGTGGAAGGTCCGGGCGGGATATTTCGGCACGCGCCTGCAGATCTCGGCCATTTCCCTGAGTTCTTCGCGGCGCTTCGGGTCAGCCTCTGTCAGGCTCATCTCCTTCAGCCGCTCGGCATAGCGCCCGGCAAAGGCTTCCAAGGCCTTGAGCGAGATGATCGCACCCTGGTAGAAGTCCTGGTTGTTGCTGGGGTTGGCTTTCCTTGCCTGTTCGATTTCCTCGATGATTCCCGTGGTTCCCAGTGAGATGATGCGTTCGTAGTTGACCGTGAAGTGCGCGATGGCCGCCATGTTGTTGTTGAACCCGGCCACGTTCTCCGAGGCGCGCGCGATGGTCAGCAGGAACTTCGGGATGGAGTTGTTCACCTTGATCAGCAGGGAATGCTTGAGCCAGAAGGGTAGCGTGCGGAAGTAGAAGTCGAAACGCTCCTTCCAGGAGCACTTGAAAGGCACCGGCTTCTGGCGGTGGATCTGGTGGAGGATCGTGGAGAAGAGGATGCCGTAGTGCTCCTCCCACACCTGGCCGCCCACCCGCTTGGAGGTGAAGTTGCCCACGAGCAGCTCGTGGGGATAGATGATCACACTCTTGTTCTTCAGCACGTAATCCAGCCGCTCGGCCCGGTGGATGTGGACCGGCTTGCTGAACCCGTGCTTCTTGTAGAAGTCCGTCTTGAGCCTGGAGACTTCGAAGCACAGATGACGGTCGCTCTGCCTGATGGCGTTCTGGATATCGTAGACCCGCTGGGAGAACACGGCCTTGTTTCTCGAGGCTTCCAGCTCGCGGCATAAGGCCCGGATGCCCGAGGATTCGAACAGCTCCACCGCCCTTTTCACCGCCTCAAGGCTCTGCTCCGGGGTTATGTTGAGCGGCTCGACCTTCAATCCCATGCGCCTGGCCTTATCCTCGTACATGTTGTGATACTTGAGCAGCTCGATCGAGGAATGCCCGAGGGATTTCAGGTACTCGGCTGCAGCCCGTATGTCGCGCTCCCTGTCGTTGTACCCCGGAACGATGACCATGCGGAACCTCACATCCGGGTGCAGGTCGATCAGCTTCCGGATATTGCGGCTGATGAGCGCGGTGCCCTGTTTCGTGAGTTTCCGGTGCAGGCCTTCGTCGCCCACGATCTTCAAGTCTACGAGAAAGGTCTGTACCTGGGGCGCTATTTTGGCGACACGCCTCCACGGTACGTGGAGGGCGGTTTCGATACAGACCGGTATCCTCTCCGCGGCGAGGGCCTTGAGAAGCCCGAGCAGGCTCTCCATGTCCTGCAGGAGGGGTTCGCCGCCGCTCAAGGTCACACCGCCGCCCGTGCTCTCGTAGTACTCCCGGTCTCTTAAGGCCACCTCGACGATCTCGGCAATGGAGTAGCGCTCCTCCGGGGCCGTTTCGAGATGGACGGCCAGGGCCTCCGGGTTCTGGCACCATACGCACCTCAGGTTGCAACCCTGGAAGAACACGGTCGTGCGAATGCCTGGTCCGTCATGAACGCAGGTCCGCTGGATCTTCAATACGTTCAGCTTATCGGCGCCGGTGTCCCGGAGCTTGGTGAATGCCCTGATCCTCTTTGGCTGCACTGGGGTCTCTCTGGTTTGCACTGCGTCCATGTCCATCTCCTTGGCTATTATAAATAAATAAGCACTTAACTGAAAATTTGTACTGACCATTCGGTCAATACCAGAAACCGACGCATTTGTCAAAAAACATCGGGACCACCGGCGTATGAGGCGTTCACTGCATGGGAACCCTTTCGTCGACCCGGAACCCGTCCCCGCACAACCCCGTAATATCCGGTGGCAATACATGACCGGCACGAGCCAGCCGCGGAGTATCTTGCGAATCAGGAATGATGGGCGGCCGTTCGTGATTTGCCGGAGCTTTTCTCCATCGGCGGGTTGCCTGCGGTCAATAGCAGGAATATGAGGGTCATGACGGCCATGCATGCGGACACGGCGAGGAAGGCTGTGCGCACGCCGAGCATGTCGAACAGGATGCCCGAGAGGATCGGCCCGGTCATCATGCCCAGGCTGTGGCCCATGGTGACCAGCGATATGACCGATCCCATGCGTTTGCCCGCGCGGCCGGCGGATACCGCCATCGCCATGATGGGAGGCACGGACAGGCCGCCGCTGATACCGAGGAGGAT
>JBASVF010000263.1:0-3159 GCA_049275795.1 Desulfomonilia bacterium | reverse complement strand
ATGTGGATGATGTCCTCGAACACGAACATCTTCTGCCGGATGCTCTCCGCAAGGTCGGCGTCCATCTCCTCGAGCGTGGAGAAGATGTTGTTCTCGGTAGTGTGATCGAGCTGGTTCATGATCTCCGCCACGGTCTCGATCCCGCCGAGCTTCTTGCTGTCCGTGGAGCCCATGGCCTCGATCTCCTTGCGCAGCACCCCGTCGATGTCCTCGATGATCGAGGCAGGCACCATGCCCAGGTTCGCTATCCTGAAGATGATCTCGGGCTGCAGCTTCTCGGGAAGCTCTTTGAGGATCTGGGCCGTCCGGGTATGATCGAGGTGCGCAAGCACCAGGGCGATGGTCTGGGGGTGCTCCCCTTTGAGGTAGTCCATGAGGATGGAGGGATCCACGCCCTTGAGTGAGGAAAAGGCCGTCTTGTCCGTGGCCTGGTAGATGGAGTCGAGAATCGGCTTGGCCTTGTCCGGCCCCAGGGCCGAGATCAGGGCTTCCTTGAGATAGCTCAGGCCCTTGCCCGTGACCCCGCTCACCTGGGAGCTCAATCTCTGGAACTCGTCCATGACGTCCTCGATGACATCCACGGGGATGGTAACGTCCTCGAGGCCCGCCATCCGTTTTCCCACCAGCTTGATCTCTTGATCCGTCAGGCCCTTGAATATGGAGCGGGTGAACTCGTCTCCCATGGCCATCAGGAAAACGGCCGCCTTCTGCGGACCGTCGAGCTGTTTCTTGCTGAGCTTTGCCATCAGGGGTTCTCCTGGAGCCAGGTCTTCACCACGGCGGTCGCGGTCTCCATATCGGAGAGGGTGTTCTTCTCGATCGCCTTGCGCCTGTCGAAGAGGGCTTTCTTGCTTTCATCCATGCTTTCCATCGCCTCCAGCCGCAGAATGTCCCGCGCTTCGATCTCAGGTGTCTCCTCCCCTCCTTCGAGGGCCGGGGCCTCGTCCACGGTCTTGCCCAGCACCCGCATGGACCCGGAGAGCCACCTCACCAACGGCCTGACGATGAAGATCAGCACCAAGAGGACAATGACCAGGAACACGGCGGGCTTGATGAGCGAGGCAAGGAGCTCCTGCCTCTTGGCCTGCTCGGCCAGGGCCATGATATCGGAGCCCTCCTGGCTGAAGGGCATGCAGGAGACCGAGATCGTGTCTTCGCGGTCCGCGTTGAAGCCGACGGCATGCCGTACCGCCTCCTCGATGTGTTTGAGCTCGTCCGCGGTCCTGGGCACGAAGACGCGGGCGCCGCTCTCGTCGCTCTTGTAGGTTCCGTCCACGACCACGGACACGGTGAGCCGGGTGATGTTGCCCGGCGAGACGATGCGCTCGGTCTGGTTCCGGGCGATCTCGTAGTTCCGGATCACGTTCGACTTGCCCGAGGCCGCGTCCTCGGGGATGGCCCCGGGGCCGCCGCGGCCGGTGGGCAGGTTCGACTGGGTGCCCGCGATGCCTGCGGCCAAGTCTTCCTGGGCCCGGAACTCGTTCCTGAGTTCCTCGCTCCTGACCACGTGGATCTCGGGATCGTAGTCGTCATGGACGCTCTTGACCATGTCCATGTTGATGTCCGCGCTCACCTTGACGACCGCGGCCTGCGGTCCAAGGATCTTCTCCAGGAGGTCCTGGGCCCGGGACTCGAGCATCTGCTCGGCCGCGCTCTTCATCTCGAGATAGTTGCTGGCCAGGGAGATGGCCTGGGAGCTCTGCTTGCCCTCGTAGAGCACCCTACCGCGGATGTCCACGATGCTGATGTTCTCGGGGTCGAGCCCGCGGACGCTCTTGGCCACCAGGTACACGATCCCCTGGACCTGCCCCGGTGTAAGCTGGCGCCCGCTGCCCGGCTTGACTACGATGGATGCCTTGGCCGGCTTCTCGTCCTCGATGAACACGCTCTCCTTGGGAAGGGCGATGTGCACCCTGGCGTAGTCGACCTCTTCGAGCGCCATGATCGTGTTGGCCAGCTCGTTCTGCAGGGCACGCTGGTAGTTGATCTTCTGCACGAACTCGGAGGTCGAGAACCCGGTCTCGTCGAACAGGGTGAATCCGTCACCTGCGCCTTTCTTCGGCAGCCCCTGCGAAGCAAGGCTCAGCCTGGTCTCATAGACGTCTTCCTCCGGGATCATGACTGCGGTGCCGCCCTTGACCAGCTTGTAGGGGATCCGGCTCTCCTTGAGGCTCTGGACGATGAGCGATGCATCTGCGTCATCCAGGTTGGTGAAGAGGTACTGGTACTTCGGGGCCAGGGCCCACATGAGCGACACCACGACAACGGCCAGCGCCAGGCCCGCCAGCGAGAAGAGGGCGAACTTCTGGCCCGTGCTCGTCTTCGAGAACCATTCAGTCAGCTGGGTAAAGGAATCGCGTATGTTCATCTCAGTTGCATCAGCTGGTTGTAGCCTTCAATGAGCTTGTTGGTCGCGGCCACCAGGAGCTGGGTGCTTATGCTCGCCTTCTGCATGGCGATCATGGTCTCGTGAATGTTTCCGCTCTCTCCCCGGGCAAGCGCCACCCCCATGCGATCGGCCGTCCTGGCCTGGTCGTTCGTGGAGCGGATGGCCTCCTTGAGCGTGTCGAGGAAGCTCTCGGTGGGCGGTTTTTCCTGCGCCCGCGCCTGGGGGTCGATGCTCAGGCGGGGAAAGTCAGACGGGTCGATTCTCATGCCTACCTCCCGATTGCCAGGGCCTTTTCGGCCATGTCCTTCTGGGACCTCACGGCGGTGGTGTTCGCCTCGAAGGCCCGGGATGCTCCCATCATGTTCACCATCTCCTCCATGAGGTTCACGTTGGGCAGCATCACGTATCCCTGCTCGTCCGCGTCCGGGTGCCCGGGCTCGTGAATGCGCTTGCCCGGCGTGGGGTCCTCGACGATCGCCTCGAGCTCGACGCTGCTGAGCGCATTCTCAAACGAGTTTTCCCGGAAGATCACGTCCCGGCGCCGGTAGGGGCCGCCCTCTGGAGTGCGGGTGGTGTGCGCGTTGGCGATGTTCGACGAGATCACGTTCATCCGGGTGCGCTGAGCCCGCATGCCGCTTGCGCTGATGTCCATCGCGGTAAAGAGATCCATTACTGTATGCTCCTTATGGCGTTCTTGATTCCTTCGATCTTCGACTGGATCATCTGCGCGGATGCATCGTAGAGGATCTGGTTCTGGCTGAGCTTCATCA
>JBASVF010000262.1:0-2039 GCA_049275795.1 Desulfomonilia bacterium | reverse complement strand
GAGCGTCGCGTTGAGCACGGACAGGTAAACCGCCCGGTTCCGATTCGAATCGATCGGGAGCTCCATCACGTCCCTGAGGCATCCCACGAAGTCCATGGGGCTGTCGGTAAAGGCCTGGCCCTTCTTTCCGCGGAACTCGGCTTCCACCATGCGCTCCTTGCCCTCGATGATGGGGTAGTCGCGCCTCGTGGGGTTGCCGATGGCCTGCTCCGGCGTGAGCGTCCTTGCCTTCACGCTCACCGGGCAATCCAGCAGCCCGCTGTGCCGGAGGAGTTCACCGAACTGCTCCCTGGACGCCTCGAGTATGTTATGCCTTGGCTTACCGTTCATCCCGTCCCTCGCTTTCGTTTTCTTGCTGTGATGCATCGCCGGGTGCGTATTCCCCCGCCGCCAGGAGCCTGCGGTAGTCTTCCAGCGTGTCCACGTCCGCGTGGATGCTGTCTGTGCCCAGGTGCACGCAGTGGATGTCCTGGGCGTGACCTTCAAAGAGCACCCTGGCGCCCGCGTCCCCCCATGCGGTGGCCGCGAGCTCGGCAAAGAGTCCTCTACCGATTACCACAGGGTTGCCGCGCCTTCCGCCGTATACCGGCACCACGATGGGCTTGCGAGACTTCTGGAAGCCCTCGATCAGGGTGTCGATGACCCGTCCGTCCACCAGGGGCTGATCGGCCAGCAGGAACATGGCGGCCTCGGCCCGTGGAGATACGTATTCGAGCCCCCTCTTCACCGAGGTGCTCTGCCCCTGCTCGTAGTCGCTGTTCATCACCACGCGCACGTCCGACAGATCGACGCGGTCTTTGATGGCGCGGGCGTCGTGCCCCAGCACCACCAGGACCTCGTCAAGCCGTGAGCTCTTTGCCGCCGCGATCACCCTGCCCAGGAGCGTGACTCCGCCCAGCTCGAGCAGCTGCTTGGTCGTGCCGATGCGGCTCGATTTGCCCGCGGCCAGCACGATGCCGCTCACGCAGGCCCGGTGTCCTCTATTCTCGTTCATGGCTCGTCCCTCGGCACTCCTCCGGCCCGGGCTGCATCGACCTCTCCAATGAAGCGGGCCACGTCCGTGCCCAACCAGCTCAGCGCGATCTCGAACTGCGCCCGCTTGAAACCCAGAACAACCCTCGCGTAGGCGTCCTTCTGGGCACCCCAGTCCTGCTCCACCTTGTCCTTCAGGGACTTGAGCAGCCGTGCCTGGTCCTCGATGAGTCTGCTACCCCCGCCGAGCCCCAGGAGCCTCAGGAAGAAGAGCTTGGTCAGGAACTCCATTCGCAGATCCCGAACATGCCGTGTGGGGCTGATCACCCAGCGCCTGAACCGCTCTTCCCCGGCCGCCGTGATTGAGAGGACCCGCCTGGGCGGCTGGCCTGCCTGCGGCGAGGTGCTCCCGCTGGCCAGTCCGTCCTCCTCGAGCCGGTGGCACAGGGCGTACAGCTGGCTCGTGCTGATGCTCCAGATGCCCGACAGGTGGCGACCGACGAACTTCTTGATTTCATACCCGTGCATCGGGCCGGTCATGAGCACCCCGAGAACGACGCACTCGGTTGTCTCCCCGGGCTTCATCAGGCTCTCTCCCGGTCTCGTCCGGGCCGGAGTATTCCGGTCCGGAAGCCTTTGGCAAAAAATTTTGCCCGGCTCTGCCCACGGGCGACACTCGGAGGAAGGCAAAAGGGCGAGCCATTATTCTTTATGTTGCTGATAACATATTTATTTATCACAGTCATTCGCCTCTCCACAGGGTTTTCTCGCCTTCAGGCGTGTTTCGCCTTTCTCGGTTGCAGGCCAGCCGGCCGCTCATCTCCGGCGTGCTTGCACGTACGTGTTTCCGGAGCCTCGCCCGGGTGCATGCGAAGGGCTGGAACCGGAGCCTGCCAGGTGTCCCCGGCCCGGCCCTCCGCATGTCCGGTGTTACTATATGGAGGAAGAAATACGAATGGATGCGGCGGAGCGTTTACCGCAATCTCTTCTTCCGAAGCCCCTTTCCGATGTTATTTCCCCGCCTTTTCCTTCAAGGCCTTGAAGATCTTCTCCGGGGTGATCGGCTG
>JBASVF010000261.1:0-5724 GCA_049275795.1 Desulfomonilia bacterium | reverse complement strand
TAGGTCGGTATCCTGAGCCGGTCGATCAGTCGGTATTTCGCCATGGGTGCCTCCCGGGATCGATGTCAGTACACGGTTGTTCTGGTTCCGTTTTCGAACCATACCACCGCATGCGTCTCGCGTTCGATGATCCCGTTGGGCTCGCCTACGGGATATCCGATCGAGATCCCCTCCACCAGCTCGTAGGGGAACTTGATGCCCAGGCGGCGTTTCCATCTCAGCGACAGGGGCATGCGCATGAGCAGCGAGACGAAGCCGATCCAGCAGGTGGAGAGGCCGAGGCTGTACGCGGTGAGAACCATGTTCTGGCCGCATATCCCGCAGTCCAGGTCTGGGTTGCCCACCCCGCGCCGGTCCTTGAGAATGAGGATCACGGTCGGCGCCCCGTGAAACACCGTGAGCCTTCCCTGCGCAATGAGCCGCGCCGCCCCGTACGGGATGGGATGGAGCTCGTGGGGCATGACCCGGATGGCGATCTGGGCGATGAGCCAGGCCAGGGGCCTGAATCTCCCGTTTACACTCCACTGGGTAAAGAACATGAGCAGCCTGCACATCCGGGAGATATCGCGCTCGATCTCTGCGATCAGCTCCGGATCGCGGATGACCATGAACTTCCAGGGCTGACAGTTGCCAGCCGAAGGGGCAAACCGGCCGGCCTCCAGGACCCTGCGGATCAGGTGCTCGGGAACCTGCTCGGCGCGGTACTTGCGCACGCTGCGGCGCTCGTAGACCGCACGCTCGACTCCGTTCCACTCATCGTGACCGGCTGCTTCGTGTCCGCACATCGGGCACCTCCCTCTAACGCATGTCGCGACCGAGAAATCCTCGGCGGAAATTGCACTTCGAGGGGCCTGAAAACCTTTACCCTCGAACTATTGGTTTAATTTATCGCTTCGTTTGGTATAATAAGTGGTACATTTTATACTTGATTTTGTCAAGGGTGAATGTATAGATCTATTTATACAGGGAAATCTACAACCTTTGAAAAGGATTGGGTACTATGGCAGGCAGGCAGGTCCACCAGAAAGTCGTCAATTCACTTCTGCGCGATATCTTTTCCGGCCGGCTCCGCCCCGGCGAGAAGCTCTCACCGGAACGTGAGCTCTCGCGGGCTATGAACGTGGATCGGACCTCGCTGCGTGTGGCGCTCAAGCAGCTCGAGTCCATGAACCTGCTCGACATCCGTCCAGGCGACGGCATCTATGTCAAGGACTACCTGAAGCATGCCGGCATCGATTTCCTCCGGCTGCTCTTCTCCCAGACCGACGAGGCCATTGTCGAGCTCGTCAGCGACAAATACGTGGTGGATGAGATCTGGGAGTGGTGGACGGTCACCTTCCCCGAGGTGCTCAAGCTGGGGTCCAAGAGGTTTTCGATGCGAGACCTCAAGGAAATGGGCGATCTCATTGAAAGAGAAGCCAAGAATCTCGACGATCTCGAACAGGTCGTCGAGATCGAGGTGGCGCAACAGGACCTCGTGGCCTCGGTTGCCAAGAACATGATCTTCACCCTCATCTTCAACTCGTCGCGGCCTTTGCGAAAGAAGATCGCGGAGATGTTCGTCCGCTTGGTCGACCGGGAGACCCTCGAGCGGTTCGTCCTGTCCAAGAAGGAGGTCCTGCAATACTACCTTCTGAATCCGGACGGGGATTTCGATGCCATGGCTGAGGGCTACCGCCAGCAGATCGACCAGAACCGCCAGGCCGTCAGGAAAAAGCTCTTCGAATCGACATGAGTTTAAACGCGTTCCTGCGCTCAAGAGAATGATGAAGCCCCCTCGGGTCCAGTCCGCCGTGGACAGGCCGCGAGATCCGCGGGACACTCCGAACCGGGCGATCCCCATGCATGCAGGCCCTTCCCGGGCGATCAGCGTGGTTGACAGCATATTTCCCAGAGGCCTCTTTCCCGGCCCATGCACGGGCCTGGCCGAACTCGACCGGTATGCTGCTGCGCATCGGAGCGATGGTTCGGCTCACAGCTTCCGGATCACCCGCACGGCGGGAGCCCGTATGGCAAGACCCGTAAAAGCCAGGTGGCCGGAAAATGCTATTGGTCGCCGGGCATGCCTGCGGCTTCCCAGCGCTTCGCCGTGAATGAATCTCCTTGAAAAAAGTCGCCGGAGGCAGTCTTGCCTGCCTCCGGCGCAAGACGAGGGCTCTCCCGCTTTGCAAGGGAACCCGAATGTACCGTCTACCGCGAGGCGTCGGCCTTCTTCCCGGCTCGGGCTTTCGCCGTTCTTTGAGGCTTGCCCTGCGCTTCCACGAACCGGTCCTCGATCCTGACCTTCCCGGTGAGCGTCTTGCCCAGCAGACGCGACATCCCGCAAATGGACAACGAGGGAGGCGCCCCCGGCGATACAGGCATGAGGCTTCCGTCGCAGACGTACAGGCCCTGGATCTCGGTGGTGAAATCCCGGTTCACGGCCTTGCCCATGGCGATGGTTCCTCCCGGATGGCCACCCGCCCATTTCAGGACCGATATCGATGACGGGATGCAGTTTGCTCGGATAAGAATCTCCCGTGAGATTTCCGTACCCTTGTTCACCCGCTTGTGGTCGATCTCGAGGAATGGCTTTTCGGTCTTCTCGTTGGCGTGGATGGTCCCGTGAGGCTCGTCGGACATCTTGACGAAGAGCCCCACCCCCCGCCGCATGATCGGCGCCCGGTACCAGTTCTCGAAGAAGGTGTTCATCCTGAAGCCCGTCATCACGATCCAGGTGCCCAGGGCCGAGGCGTTTCCAATGATGAACCCCTCGCTCTCGGCGGTCTCCTCGATTGCGTGCGAGAAGGTGGGCACTCCCCACATCCCGCCGTTCGCGTCTTTGCTGTAGCCAAGGATGACATTCATGGGATCCATGAAGAACCGGGTGCCGACTTCCTGGTCCCCCAGGCGCTTGATCCCGGAGCGTTTCAGGAGGGCCGGGCTGCCGATGCCGCCGGCTGAGAGTATGACGTTCTCGCCCCGGATCACGGTGCCGTCGGTGAGCCTCACCCCCAGCACCCGGGAGCGGTTCTCGGAGAACACGATCTTCTCGACCCGGGAACGGGTTCTGAGCTCGGCGCCGTATGCCAGCGCGTCGTCGACGTACTCGCGGGTCGTCCAGCGAGCGTTCTCCGGGCACCCGAGCATGCACCAGTCACAGCCCATGCGGCAGCGGTCGGGGTCGATGAACTTCTCCTGGGGCTTGAACGCGAGCCCCATCTTCTCGGCCGCCTCCAGCACCCGCACAGTGCCCTTGCAGAACGAATAGAACCTCTCGGGAAGGACCTTGATGCCGATCTGCCGCTTCATCTCGTCGGTCTCGGGCCTGAAGTCTATTCCCATGGCCTGGATGAGCTTCCGGGGCGGATCGCTCACGTTCGACTGGTACACCATGGACGAGCCGCCCACGGTGATGCCCCGCTCGATGATCACCCCTTCCATGGACCTTGCCCCGATCATGAAGCGGTCCAAAAGCCTCACCCCGAAGGGAAAGCCCAGGAAGCGCGTGTGATAGGCGCCCCGCTCCAGCATGAGCACCTTCTTTCCCGCCTCTGCGAGTTCCCGCGCCACCGGGGCCCCGCCAGGACCCGTTCCGATCACGATATATTCATACATCTACCTTCCCCCTTTCCCGGCATCCTGCCTGCTTCCTGCACCCCCGATGGAACCGGGCCGCGTGCAGGCCCATCCCCTGAATTTGCCTGCGCATCGTTTCCCGGTATCCGTCAATGCCGGTGATATACGTCTCGTTTCCCCGGGATGCGCTTCCGCCTGCCCCGGGTTTATCCTTCATCCCGGTGTAATCAGCTCTTCTTCCGGTAATCTGCGATCGTACCCATGATGGAGCAATCCGTGGCCTGCCGATTGCGCGCCTGTTCGAAAAACGCCTGCAGCCGGGTCTTGAGCTGCCCGGTGCCACCGCCGTAGAGCTCTCTCTCCAGGACCAGGATCGGGATGCCGTGCTTCGGAAGCTCCCGGCGCCAGATAAAGGCCTCCCCGCCCCAGAGATCGCAGAATTTCAGCTTTTCCATGATCACGGCCTGCGCGCCGTATGCCTCGGTCGTTTCCTTGACGTGGTCGAGTCTCCTGGCGAAGTCGTTGATCATCCGGGGGCAGGAGATGTGCATAAGGTACCTGCGGCTGAGCGCGCCGAGTACATCCTCTCCCTCGCCGACAAGACCGTCGAAGTGCCTCAGGCCCATGCACATGTTGTCGCACACGATCGCGGCCCCGCACGCTTCCAGCAGCTCGAGGTGTCCGATCTCCTCCATGTGGCCGGCGGCCAGGAACACCCGGACCTCTGCCTGGCGTGACACATCCCGGCCCCGGACCGCCTGGAGCACCTCGCCCAGGATCTCGATCGCCTTCTCCACGGGAACGGCCGTCACGGCCAGCAGGATGCCCAGGAACTCCGACCCCCTGATGGGCAGCGCCTCGCCCCGGCGAAGCTCGTAGAGCTCACGGAGCAGGCTTCGCTTGCAATCGTAGAGCCTGACGGACTCACGGAGCTTCTCGTCCGTGACCGCAACCCCGAAGTGCGCCTCCAAGGCCCTGATGAGCTTGGCATTTTCTTTGGTATACTGATCCAGGCTGTTTTCGGTTACCACGTGAGGGGTGACGAACATGTGCCGGAAGGCGGGGGGGAGATCGGCATAGCGCCAGTTGTCGTACATCCTGCGCAGATGATCGCAGCCGTTCATGAACACGATGCCGTCCAGGAAGCCGAAGTGTCCCCTGAGCGCCTTGTCGAAGCAGTGGCGGACAAAGGTGCAGTTGATGGACGAGTACCAGGCGTCGCCCATGGTCGTGCCCGCCGTCTCCTTGGCCCTCATGCGGTAGGGCACCCCGCCGGCGGCGTGGATGATCTCTTCGGGCAGGTACGAGCAGAAGTAACCGATCACCGGCTTGCCTGAAAGCCTTGCCGCTTCGAGATGCGGGTTCGTTGTCTGGGAGGCGATGGTTCGGATATCGTCGAATATGCTCATACCAGCCCGTGGCTCCTGAAGAATTCGGTGATCTCCCGCTTGATCTCGGCCTCCGGCATGTGGCGCTGGTCCATGATGTCCGCGTTCAGGAACAGGGCCGGGAGCTTAGCCTTCCTGCAGATATCCTTGATGATCTTTCCCACGGCCCATCCATGCTGGCAGCCGTTATGGCCCGCGAAGATCAGGCAGTCCGCCGAATAGGTCCTGATGGCGTGCTCGAGCTCGTCGGTGATGAACTCGACCGGGCCGTGGCACTGCCTTCCCATGGCCAGATGGAGGTGGCTACGAGCAAGACCGCGCACCATGGATTCCTCCGACGACGTGTCGATCTGGGGGATGTCGACCTTGCCGATGAAATCGTTGACCACAACGGCTCCGAATTCGTGTTCCATCCACTTGAAGATATAGGTGAAAAAGGCAAAGGGCGGGTTCCACCAGATGACCCTGAGCCTCTCCTCCGGCGCCACGCCCCTGCCCTCTTCGTAGCGCTTCTTGACGATCCCGTATATCTCCCCTGTCATCCGGGTGGCCCTTGGGTCGCCGATGCAGATCTCGCGAACCACCCAGGCGTACAGGGGCGTGATCATGGTGCAGGGCGAAGGGACGGCCCTCATCATCTCGGTGATCTCCTGGAGATAGAAGTTGAACGCGTTGACATCGTCGAGGATCACCTTGAGCTTGTCCCAGTCGATGGATCGCCCCAGGTGGTGCTCCATGAAAGATATCATCTCCCAGATATTCTTCTCGTAGTAGGCGA
>JBASVF010000260.1:0-2087 GCA_049275795.1 Desulfomonilia bacterium | reverse complement strand
CCCGTTAGCGGAGACCTTATCGATCTCTCGATCTACAACGTTGCAGAGATTGACCGGATCGAGGTCGTCAAGGGCAGCAACTCAGCGGCCTTCGGAGGGTCCGCCATGGGAGGGGCGATCAACATCGTGACCAGGAACCCGGGGCCTGAAAAGAGCCTCGAGTTCACCTCCTCGTTCGGCACCTATGGCCGGGAATTCTACGGCATGCACCTGAACGCCCCCGGAAAAGAGGTGGGTTTTCTCTTGAACGCCGCGCACACAAGGGCGGACAACGATTTTCTCTATGAGCGGGAAGATGGCTCCACGGTCCGGAGGAAAAACAACGACGTCAGGAACACGACGCTGCTTGGCAAGCTCTGGATGGATATGAACGGATGGGATACGCTGGTGACCGGCACCCTTGCCGAGCAGGAGCTGGGGTCACCGGGCAGCGAGGGCGACGCGGGCTGGTTGACGCCCGACGACGAGGTGAAAGTCAGGCAGTACTCGCTCATGATCGATCTCTCCCGGGAGCTCGACAATGACGCATCGCTTTCGATCAAGGCGGCCAGAACCTACAGCCGCAACCATTCCACCACCTCCTATGCCGGCGATACGTTCTCCAGGCTCACGGGAGACTTTCTCGATCTCGTGTATTCTCGGGGTATGGGGCCCCTGAGCCTTTCGCCCGAGCTCGTCCTGCGCAGGGAACGGCTCTCGAGTGACGAGTACGGCATTCACTCCCGCACCGTGACCTCGGGGGTGCTGAACTCGAGCCTGGATCTCGATCCATTCCTGCTCTCGCTCACCCTGCGACGCGACTACAGCACGGCATTCGAGGGCAGGTGGACCTGGCACGGCGGTGCCAGGTGGAGCGCAACGCCGCATCTGGGCATCAGGGCGAACGCGGGGACCGGCTACCGAGATCCTACCATGGGGCATCTCTATTCGCCCTCGAGCTGGTACACCTTTGTCTCCAATCCCGACTTAAAGCCCGAGAAGTCATTCGGCTGGGACGTCGGGCCGGTGGTGGAGTACGAGCGCTTCGGCTTCAGCGCCTGCTACTTCGTGACGCGCTACAGCGACCTCATCAAGATGGACTACCCTGAAGCGATGACCTTCACCTACATCAACGTGGACCGGGCGCATGCTTCGGGCGTGGAGGCCAACGCCTGGGTGCTGCCCGCAGACGGGCTGAAGGTGACGCTGGGCTATGCGCTCAACCGGTTCAGGTACGTGAGCGGCCCCTATGAGAGCAAGACCATGAAGCTCAAGCCCCGGAGCATCTTTACCCTTTCTGCGAACTACCTTCTCGTGCTCTTCGGCAGGGAGCTCGACCTCTTCGCCTCCTACCAGTTCAGGGAAGGGATGTACACCGACGACGCCAATACCCGCAAGACCGGCAACCGGAACCTCGTCGATGCCGGGGTCGCGCTCGGGATCACCCGCCATGCCTCTGCAGCCTTCAAGGTGAGTAACCTGCTCGATGACACCTCGGTCGAGTTCGAGGACTCGTCGGAATGGGGCACCTTCTGGTACCCGGTACCCGGCAGGACCTACCGGGCCTCGGTGCAGGTGAGGTTCTAGGCGCTGCGGGCATGCGGTCTCATCAGGTGTTCAAGATCTTCTCCGGACCCTGGTGGGGCCGGGGCGGGTGGTTTTCGACACTTCGTCTGCGCTGGCCCCAAGGGCATGGCGTAGGGCTTTGAGCATGGTCCCGGCGGCTTATGGAGTGTAAGGACAACTTTTCATAGGCGTGCGCAACGGGCAGGCGCATTCACCGGTCACCAGAGCCGGTCGGGTGGAATCTGGACGGGAGCGCCCCGGTCGGAAAGGAAACCGCCTTTGCCTTATAGCGTCAGGCATTCCCTGGTTCGAGTGCTCCCCGCTGCCCGCAACCGCTCGCGAGCTCCTCGATGGCCGCTCTCACGTCCGCCATGAGGCGATCCCGCTCATCGAGAGAGTAGCGTGAGGCATCGATGGGTTTGCCGATGTTGACGTGGACCTCCTGGTCGAGGTGGAAGTCCCAGGTGCCCGGCTTCAGGATGTTCTCGGAGTCGGTGATACCCACCGGGATGATGGTTGCGCCGGTCTGGATGGCCACCATG
>JBASVF010000259.1:0-7989 GCA_049275795.1 Desulfomonilia bacterium | reverse complement strand
AGGCTTCATATCGGCATCTTCGGAAAGCGCAACGTGGGCAAGTCATCTCTCATCAATGCGCTTGCCGGCCAGGACGTCTCCATTGTTTCGGACATCGCCGGGACCACGACCGATCCCGTGGGCAGGGCCATGGAACTGCGCGGCATCGGGCCGGTGTACATTTACGACACCCCGGGTTACGACGACGAGGGATCGCTCGGCAACGAGAGAGTCCGCAGGATGCGGTACGTCATGAAGAAGATCGACCTTGCCCTGCTCGTAACCACCTTCGACGGCTTTGACGCCAGGGACGAGGAGCTCCTCGGACAGCTGCTCGAGGACAGGGCGAAGGTCCTCGTGGTATTCAACAAGAGCGACCTGGCATCCGGGAGCGGCCAGCCTCCCGGAATCATCACGGAGAGGAACGTTCCGTGGGTTGCCCTGAGCTGCCGCACCGGCGAGAACGTGGAACTCGCTCACCGGAAGATAGTGGAAACAGCCTCGGGCATTCGCGTGGAGGACGACACCCTCCTGGGCGACATGATCTCGAGCGGTGATGTGGTGCTCCTGGTGGTCCCCATAGATCTCGGGGCCCCGAAGGGCAGACTGATCCTGCCCCAGGTGAGGACCATCCGGGACATACTCGACAGTCATGCCGTGGCCGTGGTGGCCAAGGAACGCGAACTCGCGCAGGCGCTTCGCACACTGAAGTCGAACCCTCGCCTGGTCGTATGCGATTCCCAGGTCGTGCTGCAGGTCGCCCGGGAGGTCCCGGACGATGTTGCTCTGACCACCTTCTCGATCATGTTTTCCCGGCTCAAAGGGGAACTCGAGGAATTCGTCAGGGGGGCCTCCGTGATCGAAAGGCTCGAAGACGGCGATAAGGTGCTGATCTGCGAGGCATGCACCCATCACCCCACCCCCGACGATATCGGTCGGGTCAAGCTCCCCAGGTGGATCCGTGAATATACGGGCAAGGACCTGCACTTCGATGTGAACGCAGGCCCGCTTCTCGACCGGTGGCTGTCCGAGTACCGGCTCATCGTCCACTGCGGCGGCTGTATGATCAACAGGAAGGAGATGCTCCACAGGATCGCCGAGGCCAGGAACAGCGGGACCCCCATCACCAACTACGGGATCGCGATCTCACATGTGCACGGGGTCCTCGACCGGGTGCTGTCCCCGTTTCCCCTGGAGAGAGAGATCCTCAAGACCGGCCTCGGCGACCGCTGAGGCCTCCTGAAGCCGCCGGGATTCTTCAAGGGTCGGGCGCAGGTTCTTCTCTGCGTGCCGCCGCTCAAAGAGGAGTTTCGGGTCATCGAAGCTCCCCACACCTGATCCGAACGGAAGCATCGTATCCTGTGCCGATCTTGGCTTGTTTGGGGTTTACCAGGCCTTCCGATCCACTTGTTGAGCAGGAATGGCAGGGCAGAGCTACTATTCAAAAATCCGTTGTATTTTTCCGGGAATCGACTTCATTTCACCACGCACTGAACCGATCAATACGAATAATTACATTGTAAGGGAGGATGAAAGGTGAGGGGCGAATCACAACGGTATGCTTGGAATGCTTGGAATCGGGACGGCTGGTTCCGGTTTGTCCGGAGACATGATATGTCCCTGAATCTTCTCAGGGGATCGGCGATCCTAGTGACAGCGTTGCTCGTCCTGGTTCACCCAACGGCATCTTTTGCTTTCTATGAGCATGGGGACATCAATGAGTACCTTTTTTATGATCGTTTGAAGGTCATTACCCCAATCGAAGAAAAAAACACCTATCATCCAAAGGTCAGAGGCAGGTTGATCAACAAGACCGACGAGCGGGTACAAGTTTCACTTCGTTTGTATTTTTACGATATTTTCAACCAATGTCACAATCATGCCACGCTGAGCTTATCCATGCAACCCAAGGAGAAAGTCGAATTTGAACAATATCTGAACGGCTCGGAATGGGAACGCACGAGATCCGCTCACCACATTGAATTCGAGATCCTTAATCTCATCGTGGGCGGCAGGAACATGACGAAATAGGGGCTCGTGCCAACAGCCATTCGCACGTTTGACCGAGAGCCCTGGGCCCTGCAGCACAGCCTCCTGGAATCAGCGGCAATCCAGCGGCTGATTTCTCCTGTATTCGAAGAGTGGAAAACCGCCGAACTCCTCTCCGGCGCCCCCACGACCCATGGCCGGTGACGAGCCCGTATCCGGCAGCCGGCCGGATACAGGGGCATGGATCAGCCCTTCCATGCGAGAAGGCCCTCCGCCTCCGGGAAATTGAGGAATTTTTGTTTTTCATTATTTGATTATTATAAGGAAGCAAGTATTTAATGTACAAACAATGCCCTTGATACTGTGGGCAGGGGAGGAAGAAATGAAGAGCTGTTCTACGGGGAAACTATGCGGGATTCTGTGTGCTTTGCTCCTGGTTCTTATCGCGGCTCCCGCCGGTGCGGAGACCCGTGCCGGTGCGGTTACCACGACCGTGTTCTTCGGCGGGTTCGATTTCGACGACGACCTCATCTATGACGACGACCCCATCGTGGGTCTGGGGATCGGGTACCACCTGACCGACAACTTCGCGCTCGAGCTTTCCTACGGCCGGGTGGACACCGAGGTGTCGGACGGCGTGGCCGAGGGTGACGGCAGCGTCGATCTCTACCGCCTCGAGGGGCTCTACCACCTGAGCGACCTCCTGCCGTGGGAATGGGTCGTCCCGTACCTCGCGATCGGGGCCGGGATGATGTCCTTTGACAGCGATCTTTCGAGCGGCCGAGACAACGATTTTGCGGCGGACTACGGGCTGGGCCTCAAGTTCTTCGTGAATCCCGACGTGGCATTCCGGACCGATGTACGGCATGTGGTGAATTTCAAGCCCGAGGGAAAGGATACGGACAACCACAACTTCCTGTACACGCTGGGCCTGATGATCCAGTTCGGCGGCGCCAAGAAGGCGGCCGAGGCGCCCGTAGAACCAGTGGCGCCCGCCGTGGAGCCGGCAGTCGTTGACAGCGACGGCGACGGGGTACCGGATGATCTGGATGCCTGTCCGAACACGCCCGCGGGCGTGACCGTGGACGGGCGGGGATGCCCTGTTGACAGCGACGGCGATAAGGTCCCCGACTACCTCGACGAGTGTCCGAACACGCCCACGGGCGTAGCCGTAGACGAGCGCGGTTGTCCCGTTGACAGTGACGGCGACGGGGTTCCGGACTACCTCGACGAGTGTCCGGGCACGGCCTCCGGAACCGCCGTGGACGAACAGGGGTGCCCGCTGCCGGAAGAGGCCGAGGTCACGGAGCGGGGGACCTTTGTCTTCGGCACCATTCTCTTCGATACCGGCAGCTCGAAGATAAAGCCCGAGAGTCGGCCGGTGATCGACGAGGCGGTGAGCTACCTCGAGCAGCACCCGGAGGTGAAGCTCGAGATCCAGGGCCACACCGACAACGTGGGCTCCGAGGAATTCAACCTGCGACTCTCAGAGGCCCGCGCCGAGGCGGTGAAGGAGTACATGGTCGCCCGGGGCATCGCCGAGGACAGGCTCTCGACCCGGGGCTACGGGTTCTCGGTGCCGGCGGCTTCGAACGATACGCGCGAAGGGCGGGCCAAGAACCGCAGGATCGAGTTCAAGCCCGTCAGATAGAGAACGGCTCATGATCGCACCCCGAACCCGGCCGGCGTCCGGCCCGGGCCCGGGGTGCGTACCAAGCCCGGGCAGGCGGCAGGGAAGAAGAAGGAACCGCCGGAAAAATCACCCGTTATTCCTTCACTCCTTTCTTGACATTTCACGCGCTCTTCTTATATACAATCTATCTCTTGAAAACTCTTCACCACAGAGGGGGGGTGTACATAGACGCATGCCTGGCATTAAAGTTCGGGACTCCGAGCCTTTTGAGGGTGCACTGAAGCGCTTCAAAAAGCAGGTCGAAAAGGCAGGTGTTCTCTCAGAGGTTCGCAAGCGCGAATTTTACGAGAAGCCGAGCGTTAAGAAAAAGAGAAAAGCGATCGCTGCTCGGAAAAGAGCCTTGAAGAGAATGCACAAGATGAGGTCATACTACTGATGCTCGCAGATGTCATCAAGTTTGACTTGGGAACGGCCATGAAGGCAGGAGATAAGCAGAAGATCTCCTGCCTTCGCATGGTTTTGTCCGCCCTCACGTACAAGCAGGTCGAGCTCAGGCATGATCTGAACGAGCAGGAACAGATCCAGATCCTGCGCACCCAGATCAAGCAGGTGAGCGAGTCGCGCGACCAGTACCGGCAGGGGGGCAGGGAAGATCTGGCTGCCGTCGAGGATCAGAACCTCGAGATCCTCAAGTCGTATCTTCCCAGAGAGCTCAGCGACGAAGAGATAACCGCGGTTGTCAGCCGCATAATTTCCGAGACCTCGGCCACGAAAAAGGAATTCGGCATGGTCATGAAGAAAACCATGGCCGAGGTGGGGTCACAGGCCGACGGGAAACGGGTCAACCGCATCGTATCGCAGCTGCTGCACTGATTCTATTCGGTTCCAGCACATGATACCGGCCGGTCGCCGGGGTATCTGTTACTCATGGGAGTGGATCTGCTCGAGTTTTCTGCATTGAAAGATTCCATTCGAACGTTTGCGGCCTCCGACATGGGAGCGGAGGCCGTGGAACACCTGCGTCCCTTCGACACCTGGGACGAGGTGGGCAGGCGTTGGGCCGCGCTGCGCGAAATGATCTCAGCGGCCGCGTCCGGAAGAGACACGGGCTTTGCTGCAGTCCCGGACATCCGGGAGCTTCTGGGCGTGCGCGAGGGTGTCCTGTTCGAGGGCAAGGACCTCGTGTCCGTCTCCGGGGCGCTCGCTGCGGCCTCGCGGGTGAAGACGTGCCTGGAGGGCGCGGGAGAGGCCTTGAAGGCCATGGTCTCGGAGATCGACCCCTTGGAGGGCCTCGCCTGGGAGATCGACGCCACGCTCCTTCCCACCGGCGAGATCTCCGACGATGCGAGCCCGGTCCTGAGGCAGCTCCGCAGGAAGGCGCGAACGATGCGCGAGGCCATCCTGGAGAAGCTCGGGCGGATCATGGACGGCCTTAAAAGCGCACATGTGGTCATGGAGGACCTCGTCACGATTCGCAACGAGCGCTACGTCATCCCGCTCAGGCACGACTATGCAAGCCACATCAGGGGCATCACCCACGATTACTCGCGCTCGAACAAAACCGCCTATGTCGAGCCCCTGGCCGTGGTCGAGGACAACAACGCGCTCAGCCAGGTCCGCTCCGACATCAAGGAGGAAGAGACCGCGATCCTGAGGGACCTGACCTCGCGGGTGCTGGCCAATGCACAGACCATCCGGCGCAACCTGGCCCTCTACGGCGAGCTCGATCTCCTTCACGCGAGCGCCTGCTGGGCCCTGAAGCACGATGCCGTGATCCCGCAGATCTCACGCGAAGGGATCGACCTCCGGGCTGCCCGCCACCCCGTGCTCCTGGAGCGGCTGGGCAGGGAGCGGACCGTTCCGCTGGACATCAGGATCCCCTCCGGCAAGGACTGTCTGGTCATATCCGGCCCCAATGCAGGGGGCAAGACCGTGGCGCTCAAGACCCTGGGATTGCTCGTGCTCATGGCCAAGAGCGGGTTGGCCATCCCGGCGGACGAGGGCTCGAAGCTCTCCCCGGTGGGAAGGATCTGGGTGGAGATGGATACGAACCAGGACATCCAGCACGACCTCTCCTCGTTCACGGCCCATGCGCTGAGCCTCAAGAGGATCTACGAGGGCATGGAAAAGGGCGATCTCGTGCTCCTGGACGAGCCGGGAACCGGCACCGACCCCCGGCAGGGGGCGGCCGTGGCCGTGAGCCTGATCGACGCCCTGCGCATGAGGGGCGCGATCGTGGTGGTCACCTCGCACTCCGACCTGATCAAGCTCTACGGCATCTCGAGCGCCGGCGTGGAGCATGCCGCGACCGCCTTCGACGACACCGGGCTCAAGCCCCTGTACCGCCTCGAGTACGGCATGGTCGGCGAGAGCAGGGCCTTTGACATCCTCGCGTCCATCGATTTTCCCCGCGAGGTTCTCGACGAGGCGCGGGCGATCGCATCCAAGGAGGGGAGCTCCGTGTTGGCCAGGGCCATGGAAGACTTGGCTGATATCTCCTCGCTCAAGAAGCAGGCGATCGAGGATGCCGAGCAGGCGGCCGCCCTGCGCCGGCAGGCACGAGAGGTGCTGGATGCGGCCGAGCGCGAGAAGGTCGAGCTCTCACTTAAGTACCGGCGGCTCATTCAGCAGGCCGAGACCCTCGCTAGCCGGCCCCAGCCCAGGGAGCGCATAGAGCGCGTGCGGGCCACCGACGAGGCGCGCGAGCTCGAGAGCGTGCTTCAGGCCGCCGAGCCGGCCCGGGTGCTCCAGGTTCAGCCGGGCTCCGCGGTCGTCCTTCGGGGCACGGGTGCCAAGGGCAAGGTTCTCGAGGTATCCAACGACCGGGCCGAGGTGATCATGGGCGGCAAGCGCCTGAACGTGAGCCTGGAGAAGATCGAGGCCGACCGCTCGGGCATGGACCGCGAGGAGACGCGCACGCGCATCGGTCCGCACGTTCCCGCCGGGTACGTGCTCCCGGTACGGGTCGTGGGCATGCGGGTGGACGAGGCGATCCCCCTCGTTGAGAAGGCCCTGGACCAGGCACTCCTCTCGGGCCAGGACCGCATCGAGATCATTCACGGGGCCGGCACGGGCCGGCTCAGGAGAGCGATCCGCACCTACCTCCAGGGGATCGACGCGGTCAGGAGTATTTCCGACAGCCCCATGGAGGAGGGGGGCGGGAATAAAACTATTGTAGTGTTCAAAGCGGGCTGATGGACAGGGCTGATGTCGAAAAGATAAAGGGCTCCACAGACATCGTCTCGGTGGTTTCGGGATATGTCGCCCTGAAGAAGCGGGGCCGCACCTTCGTGGGCCTGTGCCCCTTCCATGCCGAGAAGACCCCCTCGTTCCACGTGAACCCGGCCAGGCAGACCTACAAGTGCTTTGGGTGCGGCAAGGGCGGGGATGTCTTCAACTTCCTGATGGAGATCAAGGGCCTGAGCTTTGCCGAGTCCTTGAAGGAGCTGGCCGACCAGGCGGGCATCACGCTGGAAGACCGGCGCGACCCCCGGAAATCCGAAAAGAAGAGGATCTATGACATCAACCGCATGGCCCTGGAGTTCTTTCGCAGGATGCTGCGCTCGCCCGCGGGCGAAGGGGCCATGGCCTACCTGAGGAAGCGGGGCCTCTCGGAGGAGACCATCGACGCCTTCGAGCTCGGGTTCGCCCCAGAGGGATGGGACTCCCTGCTCAAGGAGCTCAGGTCCCGGGGCGTGGGGGCAGAGGCCGCGGCGCGGTGCGGGCTCCTGGCCGAGCGCAGCTCGGGCGGCCACTACGACCGGTTCCGGGGCAGGGTCATCTTTCCCATCCGGGACATATCCTCCGAGGTGATCGCCTTCGGCGGCCGGATCCTGGGCGAAGGCGAGCCCAAGTACCTCAACTCCCCCGAGACGGCCGTGTTCACCAAGCGGAAGGTGCTCTACAACCTCCACCGGGTACGGGGTGCGATCCGGAGTTCCGGGGTGGCGGTGGTGGAGGGATACATGGACGTGGTCTCGCTGAGCAACGCGGGCTTTCCGGCTGCAGTCGCCACCCTGGGCACGGCGCTGACCGAGGACCACGTGCAGCTGCTCAGCCGGTTCACCGACCGGGTAAGCCTGGTCTTCGACGGCGACGCCGCGGGCAGGAATGCCACATTGAGGGCCGTGGAGCCGTTCCTGGGCTCCGAGATCATCCCCAAGGCGGTGCTGCTGCCCCAGGGAAAGGACCCGGACGATATCGCCCGGAGCGACCCCGGCCTGTGGAGCCGCCTGCTCGAGGAGGCGCCCTCCCTGTGGGATTTTATTTTTGATGAATCTTTTTCCAACCATGATACATCCAAACTGCAAGAAAAACGATTCCTCGTCAGGGAGCTCGCTCCCATTATCTCCCGGGTGCGGGACCCATTATTTCGAGAGCTCCTGGTG
>JBASVF010000258.1:0-2483 GCA_049275795.1 Desulfomonilia bacterium | reverse complement strand
GTCCCTGCTCTTTCTGCTCATACGCGCGGGCATCTACATCCTCTTCATCCTCTATCAGAGACAGCTCACCCTCATGCGAACCCAGATGCACTTCATCTCCTCCATCACCCATGCCTTCAAGACCCCGCTCGCCACCATGCAGCTCTACCTGGAAACCATCGAGAAGAGGGATCTACCGGAAGAAACCAAGAACCAGCTCCTGAGGGGCATGATGGCGGAGAACCAGCGGCTCAAGTCCCTGGTGGTCAATTTCCTCGCCAGCGCGCGGTTCAGCTACTCGCACCGGCCCTATGCCCTCTCCAGGATGTCGCTGTCCGAGTTCATCCATGATTTCGTAGAGAAGAACGAATTCCTGCTCAAGGGCGTGGCCCTGAAAACCACGGTGCACCAGGATTCGCAGGTCATGATCGATAAGGAGGCCATGAGTTTGGTATTTTCCAATCTAGCGGAAAATGCTATACATTATTCGAGGGATATCCCGAGAGTGGACATCGAGGCCTGGGCGGAGAACGATCGGGCGTACATACGGTTCTCCGACTCCGGGGTCGGGATTCCCAAGGAACGTTACCGGGATGTGTTCAAGATGTTCAAGAGATTGCCGGATGCGATTGCCATGTGGGGCTCGGGCACGGGAATGGGGCTCTACGTGGTGAAGATGATCATCAAGGAGCACGGGGGCAGTATCCGGGTGAGCCCGGGGCTGGAAAACCAGGGCACCTCGTTCCTCATCCGCCTGCCCGTGGTGAAGCAATGAGCATACGCTGGAGGATCCTGATCGTCGAGGACGACCAGGCCATGGCCCTGGGCCTGATCATCAACCTCGAGGCAGAGGGCTACGAGGTGTTCCACGCCACGAGCGCGGAAAAGGGTCTGGCGCTTCTTAACGAGCTGAGCTTCGACCTCGTGGTGCTGGATCTCATGCTCCCGGGTATGGACGGCATCGAGGCGCTCAAGAAAATCAGGACCGACGACCCGAGACTGCCGGTCCTCATCCTCACGGCAAAGTCGGCTATGAACGACAAGATCGAGGGCCTGCGCGCCGGGGCCGACGACTACCTCACCAAGCCGTTCCACCTCGAGGAGTTCCTGCTCAGGATCAAGCGAATGCTCGACCGCTACGAGTGGTACAGGTACGCGGACATCCAGAGGATCGGGAAGGCCGAGCTCGACTTCAATACCCTGGAGATCACCCGCCCGGACGGGGCCACGGCCCGCATCACCCCTCACGAGGCGAACCTCATCCAGTACCTGGTGTCGCACCAGGAGCGCATCGTCACGCGCGGCGAGCTGCTGAAGAACGTCTGGGGGCTCGACCCGAGAATCGAGACCCGGACCGTCGACACCTTCATATCGCGCATCCGCCGCTACATCGAGGAAGACCCCTCCAAGCCCCGCCACATCGTCAGCATCCGGGGCAAGGGCTACCGGTTCATCGCCTGAAAGCCCCTCCTCTTTTTCGCGAAAACCTTTCATCCAGCGTCTAGCCGAGGGTCTTACGGAAGCGCGAGATGGCCACGAGCAGGAAGGACACGGCAAGGAGCGCCTGCCACAGGATCGCCCGGAAGAGATCAGAGGCCCCGAGGCCCTTGAGAATAACGCCCCTCAAGATCTCCATGTACCACCGCATGGGATTGAGCCAGGTTGCGTACTGCACCGCCGGGGGCATGTTGTGGATGGGGAAGATGAACCCGCTGAGCAGAATCGCGGGCATGAGGACGAAGAAGGCCGTGAGCATGGCCTGCTGCTGGGTGCGGGCGCTCACGCTGATCATGAGCGCCAGGCCGAGGTTGCCGGCCACGTACACCCCGGTGAGCGCGTAGAGCAAAAGCAGGCTCCCCTTGATGCGTATGCCGAAGACGAGGTAGGCTACGAGAAACATCACGGTCATGATGATATAGCCGGTCAGGAGATAGGGCACGGTCTTGCCCAGGATGAACTCGGACTTTCCGATGGGAGTTACCAGGACCTGCTCGATGGTCCCCATCTCCTTCTCCCGGACGATGGCGATGCTCGCCACCAGGACGCTCACCAGCATGAGCATGACCCCGATCAGGCCCGGAACGTAGTAGAACCGGCTCTCGAGGTTCTGGTTGTACCAGGCGCGGTGCTGGATCACGATCCCTCCGGACGCGGCCCGGGGACCGAACCGGGAGACCAGGCGCTCATGGAGCTTTTCGCGGTTGTATTGTGAGGCGATCTGTGAGGCATACCCCAGCACGATGGAGGCGGTGTTGCTGTCCGTGGCGTCTACGATGACCTGGATGGAGGCGGTCGTGCCTCTCAGGAGACTCTGTTCAAAGCCGGAGGGGATCCGGATCACCACGCGCGAGAGCCCCGCATCGAGCGCTTCGGCCACGCCGGCCTCGTCGTGGATGTAGCCTGTGACCTCGAAGTAGCCGCTGCCCGTGAACTCGGAGGCGAGCTCCCGCGATGCCGGGGTGTTGTCCTGGTCGTGGATCACGGTGGGGATGTCGGTCACGTCC
>JBASVF010000257.1:0-5020 GCA_049275795.1 Desulfomonilia bacterium | reverse complement strand
CCACTCCAGCTCGATGCCTGCCAGGGAGAAGGCCAGGGTGCACAGGTCTCTCACCGAGTGCTGCCTGCCGGTGGCGATCACGTAGTCGTCGGGCTGGTCCTGCTGCAGCATGAGCCACTGGGCGACGACGTAGTCACGGGCGTGTCCCCAGTCCCTCCTGGCATCGAGGTTTCCGATGTAGAGCCGGTCCTGCAGGCCCAGCGCGATGCGGCTCGCTGCGCGCGTGACCTTGCGGGTGATGAAGGTCTCGCCCCTCACCGGCGACTCGTGGTTGAAGAGAATGCCGTTGCAGGCAAAGACCCCGTAGGCCTCACGGTAGTTTACCGTGATCCAGTAGGCATAGAGCTTGGCAACCCCGTAGGGGCTCCGGGGGTAGAAGGGCGTGAGCTCGTCCTGCGGGACCTTCTGCACCTTGCCGAAGAGCTCGCTGGTCGAGGCCTGGTAGAACCTCACCCTGTGCTCCATGCCAAGGATCCTCAAGGCCTCGAGGATCCGCAGGGTTCCCACGGCATCGGCCTGGGCCGTGTACTCGGGCGTCTCGAACGACACCTGCACGTGGCTCTGTGCACCGAGGTTGTAGATCTCGTCGGGCTCCACGCTCTGGATGATCCGGATGATGTTGGTGGAGTCCGTGAGATCGCCGTAGTGCATGCGAAAGCGCACGTCCTCCTCATGCGGGTCCTGGTAGAGGTGGTCCACCCGGTAGGTGTTGAAGCTCGACGAGCGTCTCTTGACGCCGTGGACCTCGTAGCCCTTGGCCAGCAGAAACTCCGCGAGGTATGCCCCGTCCTGGCCGGTGATGCCGGTTATCAGCGCCTTTTTCATGGAACGTCCCCTCGAATATTGAAAATGCCGCCACTCTCGACCCTATTAAACGAGAGCCCAATCATACCATCCCGGCGCGGGATTGTCATTTTCTACTTGCGCGGGCACCCATACCCCTTTCTCTCCCTGACACAAATCTCTTGACATGACCTTGCGCTGGCGGGTGACGGTTTCCGGACATGGTGGGCAGCCCGCCGGTGTAATTTTGAACTTGCGCGGGCGGGTGGCAGACCTCGTTCTGGGATAGAAGGGGGTTGCGTCGGCGTCTCACCGGTTCTCAAGCTCGAAGGATCGGGAAGTATCCCGTGGAACACGGTTCTGCTGGGCGGTGTTCGCCGGGAGTGTGCAAGACAGCCCGGAGTATGGCCTGATGGCCGGGATGGGAGGATGCTTGACGCCAGGAAGCGATGGAGGCCCTGTAAGGGACCTTCTTTGCCGAGAATGGGGAAATGGATCGCTCAATTCTCCGGGAGGTGATGGCGCCAGTGAAGAGCCGGGCCGTTCCAACCCCGCTCCCGGGTGGTATACCCCCTGCCTCTGCTGAACACAGCCGGACCTTAAAGGCCCGCTGCATCACCGGTAAGGCGCCGGGAGTCAGGAGATAGGCATGAGAGAGCCGCCCGGGAGAAACCGGCGAAGGGGAATTCGCAATTGTGGCGCTAGCGGATTTCCGCCTCGAGCCTCACGATCTTCATGCCCGCCTGGGCTGCGTTGAGCAGGGAAAGCTGGATGCCCAGGATATGGAATGAGCCCTCGGAGTCGAACTCGATCCTCGACCCCCTGAGGAACCCGCCGAAGCGCTGCTTACCCTCTACCCCGTCGGCCACCACGAACCACTCGCCGCCCTGCATGGCTGTGAAGACCAGGTGCTTACAGTCCGGCGAAAAGGTCGGAAGCGCGACCCCGTCGTAAGCCTTTGACTCGCGGCCTTCGCTCACCACGCGCCACGTGGCGTCCTTCCTGGCCATGTAGGTCAGGAACCTGGAATCGCTGCTGAACTGGGGAGGGGTAACGGCGTCCCATGCAGGCCCTTCCTTGCCGCCGCACACCACGAGCCACTTCTCGCCTTTCTTGGCCATGAATGCGTAGCGCCTGGAATCCGGGCTGTAGCAGGGCATCGCGATGCCCTCGTACCTGCCGGTCTCACGGCCGTCCACTATGGCTACCCAGCTCTTGCCCGTGACCGCCACCAGGATGGTGTGCGCGGAATCGGGGCTGAAGGCGAGCTCGGTGATCTCGTCGTACTTCTTTCCCTTCACGCCGTCCATGACCAGGAGCTTCTTCTTTCCCTCCACGGCCAGGTAGGCCAGGCGTCTGGAGTCGGGGCTGAATACCGGGATGGCGATGTCGTCGAAACCCGGTCCCGGCTTGCCGTCTTCAACCATCACCGCCTTGTCGCCGAGCTTGGCGGTGTAGGCCAGCCGCGAGCTGTCCGGGCTGTAGCGGTACAGTCCGATGTGATCGAACTCCGGGCCTTCGTTTCCGTCGGTCACCATGACCCACTTCCCGCCCTTCATGGCCGGGTAGGACAGGTGCCCGGAATCCGGGCTGAACACCGGGTTTGCGGAAACCCGGTCGTACTCCCTGCCTTCTTTCCCATCGAGCACTACCACCATCTTGCTGCCCTTGAGGGCAGCATAGGCGAAACGGCGGGAGTCCTTGCTGAATGTCATGTTGTTCTTTTGCGGAATGCCGTCATAGGCGGCGTGTTTCTTCCCGTCGAGCACCACCATCTGCTTCTTCCCGCTCACCGCGATATATGCAAGGCGCGATGAATCCGGGCTGAACTCCGGGGTGCCCACATTGTCGAAACGCTCGCCCTCCTTTCCGTCATACACCACGAACCACTTGCCGCCTTCTTGTGCCTTGTAGGCCATGCGACTGGAATCCGGGCTGAACACCGGGGTGTCCTTGCCGATGGCGTCGTACTCCTTGCCGGGTTTGCCGTCGTAGAGAACCACAAACTTTTGGCCCGAGCGGGCGACACAGGCAACGTGCCGTGAATCCGGGCTCGGCACCACCGACTCCATGAAGATCGGGTGCTTTGCAACAGGCAGCATCACGTCAACGAGCTGTTCCACGATCACCGGGTCGGCCTGTGCGGGAGCTGTCGAAGACCCTGCCGCGCACAGTACGAGGACCCCTGCGAGGATGCACGCGATCTTCCTCATTCGTGAATCTCCCTCTTCATGATGTCTACCAGTGCCCCCGCTGCCTCGTGCGCATGCGCTGGATGCCGCTCATGAGCCGGATCGGATGCTACCAGCGGAAGACCTGGTTTAAGGAAATCAACCACACCGAGTACTCCTGCTCAACAATGAGACCTGCATAGGGGTTATAGACGATATCGGTGAAGTCTATGGAGTTCAGGTTCGTGCTCTCGTTGAACTCCACGGTGTGCTTTTCCATGTCCAGGAGGGCGACGCTCAGGTCGATGGCGTTCGGGTGCAGGAACTGCTTGAGCTTGCCGAAAAACCCTTCAGCCTTGGGCTTCGGCTTGTCGTCGAGGGTGATCCCTAGTCCCAGGGAGTAGATATGCATATCCGACATGGGCACGGGGCCGAAGAGATTGTCCTGCACCGACGTGGGTCTCGGCTCGTATCCGAGCCGGAGGGCCAGGCTCTTGAAAGGCCTGAGCTCCAGTCCGTAGCTCAGGTGCCAGGTATTCTCGTAGCCCAGCTCGAATCTCATGACATCGGGGCCGCCGGTGTAGCCGAGCATACGGGCAAACCTGAGCAGCTGGAGCTTCTGGTCGAGCTCGATCTCGAGGGCTTTCCAGGCCTCCCAATCCGTCCAGTGGGCGTCGCAGGTGAATATGACCTGCTCGATGGGCTGTATCTTCACGCCGAGCTGCAGCCGGGCGGGCCAGGTCATGGACACGGTGGCCGTTCCGTCCTGGTACGGGACGGCATTGTACGGCAGGTCGAACATGGCGGCGACGATGACGGTCAGCGGAGAGCGCCCGAGCCAGTCCACGGTGTTCTGGAAACGCTGCCCGTAGCGTATCTCGTAGTCGCCTTCCATGGTGGTCTCCGACTCGCTCTGGTAGCAGGCGCCGAAGGAGAACCAGGGCGTGGGTTCCCACAGGAAGCCCAGGTTGTAGGAGGTGGTGAAGTAGTCTTCGACCAGGAGCTCAAGCTCGCCCATCTTCTCGTAGGGGGCCATGCCGCCGCCGAACCAGGGCGGGGGCAGGGTGAGCTCTGAGAGGATGGGAATCTCGAGACCCGCTGTAGAGTCGCCGAGAGCGCCGGTCAGCGCAACCATGGTGTTGGGCGTCCTCAGGCTCGTTTCGAAGCTGAACAGGGTGACTCCCAGGCCCACGGACGCGCCCACGGAAATGGTGTCTGTGAGCCGGTACGCCACTGCCGGCGCGGCCAGGATCATGCGGAGGAAGAAGGCCTTCCTTCCCAGGAAGCTCAAGGGGTCGCCGCTATGGTTCTTGAAGCCGACACCGAAGGGGGCATACTGGGCGAAGCCGAAGCTCAGCCGGGTATCCGGCTCGGGCGGCCTGTAGGCAATGCCCAGGCTCGGTGCGAGCAGGTAGGGGATCTCGTAGTCGATGATGGGGATCACCATGTAGCCGCTCTGGAGCTCGCCCTTGGTTCCGTGCAGCGGATCGATGCCGTCGTTGAACCACCCGCCGAAAGGCGCCCAGGGTTCGCCGGTTTCCGGGTCGATGCCCTGGGTAAACTCCACTTCTCTCCTGTTTACGGTGAAAAAGAGCGAGAGATCGAACCGGGTCCCCTCAAAGGTTGCCAGGAGCGCCGGATTGTAGTGCACAGCAAGTCCGCCGCATCCATCGGCATAGGCGGTCACCGCGTTGCCCATGGCCGATGCCGCGGGGCATACAGCCAACTGTTCGAACAGTCCGGCGTGCGTCACGGCAGGGCAGCCGAAACTCACGATCAGCAACAGACATACTGCAGGAAACCTCTTGCATAACATAACCTTCTCTCCTCATAGGACAAAGCTGAATGGAGCCCTGAACGTAAACGAGAAGCCAGACTCTGCGAGATCGTACGCGAGGCTGAAGGAAAGGATAGTGTTCCTGGAGGCCCTCCATCCAATGCCCACACCAAAGGTGGCGCTCGCTTCATCGCCTGACTCGATTGCCTTTGAAGCACCCCGATAGTGATATTCGGAGCTGAACTCGTAGGTATAGCTGAAAGAGGAGTTCACGGAAACCTTGTAGGAA
>JBASVF010000256.1:0-11784 GCA_049275795.1 Desulfomonilia bacterium | reverse complement strand
GCCCTGAGCAGCCGCCACTGGGAACGGTCGCTGGTGAGTTCATCGAGAAGCTCCTCCCGCCCGATTGCACCGAGAAACTCTCTCATTCCGGTTACCAGCCACTGCCAGTCCTCTTCGTCCAGGTTCTTGAGCCTGGCGTCACCGTGGCTGAAGCCTTCGAGCGTGCCGCGGAAGAAGATCGTTCCGCCAACCATTCCCACGCAGGGCCTGTGCCCCAGGATGGAATTCCGGTAGTGTGAGTTCAGACCGCACACCACGGCGATACCGCCCGCCATGAACTCGGCAAAGGAGTCCCCTGCGCCGCCCAGGACCCAGAGCTCGGGCGGCTGGAAGCGCGGGTTGCTCTTGGTCATGGTCATGCCCCTGGCCCCGATGTCGCCCGCGATGTAGATCTTCCCCTGGGCCATGGCATTGGCCGTGCCGTTGGTGGCGTGCCCGTGGACCACGATGGTCGCGCCCGCGTTGAGCCACCCCACGTCGTCCGAAGCCGAGCCGTGAACCTCGATGCGGGTCCCGGGTGTTCCCATGGCACCGACCCGCTGGCCCGGCTGCCCGTGGATGTCGACGCGCACGGCCTCCCCACCCAAGGCCCAGAGCCTGCCCCCGATGCCGTGCTGCCCGTGTGCATGGACCTCGATGTGCCGGAAGCCCCCGGCCAAGGCCGCCTGGATGCGCTCCTCCAGGACCCGCGTCTCGAGCCTGCGGCCCTCTTCTATGCCGTGGATGACAATCTTCTGATGCTTGCTCATGTGTTCAACCATCGCCGGTTACTCTTTCGTTCTCACCCTGCGTGCCTGCTCACACCACATACTGGATCCTCAGCCGCTCTGCCACGTGGTAGTCGTCGATGCCCAGGGCGTCCGACATGCCGATCGGAAGCGAAGTCGACCTGCCCAGCGGCGCCAGGATCTTCCTGAGCTCGGCGTCAAAGCTCAGGAATACGTCAACCAAGCGCTCGGCCACGTCCTCGGGGTTCAGCCTGCGGTAGAGCCTGGGGTCCTGGGAGGTGATGCCCTTGGGACACGCCCCGATGTTGCAGATGTTGCACCTGCCGCTCTCCGAGCCCACGCACCCGGCGCATGCCTGCATGAGGTACTTGCCCACCTGCACTCCGCTCGCGCCGAGCATGATGAGCGCAGCGGCGTTGGCTGCGAGGTTTCCGTTCTTGCCCACTCCGCCGCCTGCAATGATGGGGATCTCGGCCTGCTTGCCGATCGCCACCAGCTCGAGGTATGCGTCACGCACGTTGGAGGCGATGGGATGGCCCATGTGGTTCATGGACACGTTGTAGGCCGCGCCCGTGCCCCCATCCTCGCCGTCGATCGCGAGGCCCGCCGCAAAGCTGTTGCGGGCGATGTTGTTGAGCACGGCCCTGGTCGTGGCGGTGGCCGAGATCTTGGGATACACCGGGACCCGGTAGCCCCACGCCATACACATGGACTGGATCATCTTGGCCACGGACTCCTCGATGGAGTACTTGGTCTGGTGCGTGGGCGGCGACGGCAGGCTCACCCCGGCGGGCACGCCCCGGATGGCCGCGATCAGGCTGTTTACCTTGCGCCACATGAGCAGTCCGCCGTCACCGGGCTTGGCGCCCTGGCCATACTTGATCTCGATGGCGCAGGGGTCTTCCTTCATCTCGGGCAGGGCGTGGATGATCTCGTCCCAGCCGAAATACCCGCTGGCGATCTGCAGGATCACGTACTTGAGGAATCTCGACCTCAGCAGCCGGGGCGGGCACCCTCCTTCGCCGGTGGAGATCCTCACGGGCATGCCCAGCTCCTCGTTCAGGTAGGCAACGCCCATCTGCAGCCCCTCCCACATGTTCGGAAACAAGGCGCCGAAGGACATGCCGCCGATGATGAGCGGGTAGATCTCGCGCACCGGGGGTATCCAGCACTCTTCCCGTGAATTTGCCACCGCCTCTTCGGGAGGAAGGACCCGGCCCAGCAGGGTCCTGAGCTCGAACTCGTGCCGGAGGGCGTCCAGGGCCGGGTCGGTGAGCATGGAGATCCGGATGAACTTGATGCGGTCGAGCACGCTTCCCGGGTCGTTCCTGCGGCCTCCCCTGCGGCAGGGCTCGCCGCCCTTGTTGATATGGAACCTGAGCTTGTCGGTCTCGTCGGAATGCACCGGCAGGATGGCCCCGTTCGGGCATGCCAGCGTGCACGTGCCGCACCCCACGCACGTCCGGGACGTGTCGGAGACCTGGTCGATGCCGTAGTAGACCTGGTATGCGTTTTCGGGCCTGACCGCCAGGCCCGGGGAAACCCGGACCTCGCGCCTGCGGTGCACACCGAGCTCGATGGCCCTCACCGGGCACACGGCCGTGCATCGCCCGCACAGGGTGCATCTCGCGGCATCCCAGAGGACCCGCCAGGGCAGGTCTCGTGCGCTCAGCGAGGATGGGTGGAGTCGTCCCACTGGCTCCATCTCTTCACCTCCATGCGTGCTGCGTCCACGTATGCCACGTCATACTTCATTGGCTGGAAATCGTTGCTCCTCTCCCGCTGCGGGATAGCCTCGTCGAGCCCGCACATCTCCGAGGAGAAGGCGAAGATCCCGGGCCTGCCTCCCACCACCCCTGGTCTGAGCTTCTTGCTGTCCTGGAGCATGAAGAGCGTTTTGTCCGGCAGACAGCCGATCACGCAGTTCGGCCCGTCCACGGTCAGGAAGCGGCAGCTGTGTTTGAGCCTCCTGAGGAAGGCGCCATCCGGGTGCTGGAGAAGCTCCTCGTCCTTGAGGGGGGTGACCACGTGTTTGTAGCCCTCGATGCCCAGGCCCAGCCTTCCCACCGTGTAGTGGAGGATATGGGTGAACACCTCCGAGTCCGACTCGTAGCCGGTGTACCCGGGAAAGCCCCGGGAGGTGAGAAACTCGCGAATGGGTGCAAAGGCCGTGTTCTCCCCGTTGGTCATGGTGGCATAACCCTGGAGAAAGAATGGGTGGCAGGCGTAGAGGGTGATGGCGTAGTTCGTGTTCTGCCTGCCCTGGGCCATGATGACCCTGGCCTGGAGCCCCCTGCGGTCGAGCCCCAGGTACTCGGCCATGGCCATGGGGTCGCCCACCTCCTTGATCATGACCGTATCCGGCCAGAAGGAGAATACGGTCATCGAACCGTTTGCTTCGCCCATCCTCCGCAGATCGAGACGGATTTTGAGGAGCCGGTCCATGAGCTCGGGCTCGCCGATGCCTTCCCAGTCATAGGGGTACTCATAGGCGCGGATGAGGTACACGTCGCGCTTCGGTGTGCCGCGGGGAGGCTCGCCTGCCGGCCTGATGGAGAACTTGAACTTGGTGAGCAGGCCCAGCTCCATCATGTACCGGTCCAGCTCCTTGATGCCGTCCTGCGAGAAGATGCCCGAGAGGATGGGAAGCGCCCTGAACTGCTCGAAATCGCCCCCCAGGTCGGTCAGGAAGAGCCCCACCCCGGACCCGTCGTGCCCCTCCTTCATGACATCAAGGGCGCGGATCGCGACCATGGGCGAGAGCGGTTCCCGGCTCGTAATGGCGAATAAGCGGCACATGTCTTCGTCCTTTTCTTTCTCCTGCCTGCCCTTGGAGAGCGAAATCTGTGCCATCGTGCCCGGGCCTTGTCCGCCTGACCTGCTGTTTAATATATATTTAATTATTTCAATATACTATGAGTCTCCATCGCCGCTGCAAGGGGCGGGCCGAAATATTCCCCATTATTGTCCTCTCGGAGTCATTCTGAACAATATTGTTCGATATCGAGCATGCCGCGCGGGATCTGCAGCGATCGATCCGGAGACTAAAAACGTTCTTGCTGCCGGGAATGGGAGCTAATCGCCAGGGGAGCTCCTGACGGAAGCGGGCGCGTACATGGCGGGTGAAAATCAACGGCCGGGGTGCTCTCTGCCCCCTTGATCCTTTCGCTTCCCGGGGCGATGCAAACCGGAAGGTCGGGCTCATTCCATTGCCGCCTTTGCTTCTCCCATGAAGGGCATGATTGAGCATTTCACGTGTATTCGGCCGGAATTCGATGCTATAGTGGGACGGTCTGTTGCATTGGGGCTTGAATTGCCGTCAACGCGCGCACGCCTTCCCCGGGGCCGCGCATTGGCATCTCACAAGTGAGGAGGCTGTATGGAGATTTCCGGTTCGAAGACCCTTGTCACTGGTGCCGCGAGCGGCATCGGGCGCGCCCTGTCGATCAGGATGGCCGAGGCGGGCGCACGACTCTTCCTTGCGGACATCAACGCATCCGGGCTCGAGCAGACCTGCCGCATGCTCAGAGACCGGGGCGCCGAGGTGCTCATGTCCCGGCCTCTCGACGTCGGCGATTATTCTGGGATGAAGGAATTCGCCGATGCCATCCATGCGAGCTACGGGCCTTTGGATATCCTTCTCAACGTGGCCGGGATCGCCATCTTCTCCCAAGTCGAGGACATGCGGCACGACGACTGGGAGAGAATCATGCGGGTCAATCTCTGGGGCCCGGTCCACGGCATCGAGTGCTTCGTGCCCGAGATGATCCGCGCCCGAAAGCCCGGGCACATCGTGACCGTCTCGTCCACGGCCGGCATCATCGCCCTTCCGTGGCAGGCGGCCTACTCGGGCACCAAGCACGCCCTGGTGGGCATCTCCGAGTCATTGCGGTGCGACCTGAAGAAGCACGGCATCGGGGTGACCGTGGTCTGTCCGGGTGCGGTGAACACCGGCCTCGTGCAGACCGCCGAGGTCCAGGCAGACCGCGAGGTGGTCGAGCGCTTCCGCAGGCTCTTCACCAAGATCGCGGTAGCGCCCGAGAAGGTCGCGGACCTCACCATCGAGGCGATCCGGAAGAACCGGTTCCTCGTGCTCACGAGCCCGGATATCCGGGCCCTCTACCTCCTGAAGCGCTGGCTTCCCCCGGCATACCGGCTGATCATGCAGCTCATGACCGGTTTCATGGACCGCTCTTTGAAACGCGAGAACTGAGCCCCTCAACGACGCAGCCAAACGCCCGATCCCCGGCGGTCGCCCTTACCACGGGAGGCCGGATCCAGGGCGATGTTTCGGTGCATTTCCTTCACCGCATGGGCAGGGGATCCCCTTCCCATGCACGGGCGGACGGATCTCGAAGAAATCGGTCCGGGGCGCCGGGTGGGCAGCATGCCGTGTCGATCGGAAACCGATCCTGCCTGCACGATGAACTCGGGCTGTGAGCACTTGATGTTTCAATGAAAACCAGGACCTTGGCCGCCAACCCGGGTCACCTGCCCGCGATAGCCTGGGGCGATGTGCGAGAAACGGGTGTTCTTAAGAAAGATTGTGCTTTGTTATGGAAACCCGGACGATTCAGACTGCATCGGGAGGGAGGCGCTTTTGCCCCTCCCTCCCGATGCGAAAAGACCTGTTGATTATACCCAGTTTATACCCAGTTGCTCTCCGCTGCCGCGGTTCTGCCGGCGATGCGCCCGTAAGTCAGCAGGTCGGCGATCGCTGCACCGCTGGCCGGATACCGGCCGCCGAAAATCCCGACCGAATCCCGGCCGGCTGCGTAGAGCCTCGGAATGACCTGGTTATACGGATCGAGCACCTGGGCCTTCGTATTGATGCTCAACCCGCCGTCATGGGCAACCAGCCCGGGATTGATCTTGAATGCATAGTAAGGTCCGGTCTTCAGCGGCTCCAAAGCCTTGGTCCTGCCGAATTCCAGGTCCTTGCCATTCTCGGCGTTGCGGTTGTAGTCCTCGACGGTTTTCGCCAGCTTTGCCGCATCGATGCCTATCGCCTTTGCCAGCTCGGGGATGGTGTTGCCTTTCCAGAGATAGCCTCGTTTGACCTGCTCATCGAGGTTCTCGGGATCGATACCCAGAGCGATCGTCCGCTTGATCTCGATGCCCTTCTCAACCATGTCAAAGGTTTTCTTCACGGTCGAGGAGTCGAAGATGCAGTATGCCGTGGTGGCATTCCTCTGGAACATGGCCTCGCTGACGAGCGTGTAGTTTGCTCCCTCGTCACAGAACCGGGTCCCGTCGGGCTTTACATAGATATTGGGCAATCCCCAGATGTTGGCATACACGATACCGGCCATCTTCGAGCCGGGGAACAGGAGGGAAGGAAGAGTTCCACCGGTGTTCAGCGCTTTGAGGGCGCCGCCGCAGGAGATCCCCATCTTATAGCCGTCGCCTGTCGAGCTGATGCTCCCGGCTGCGACGCACTTGGCGATATCCGGCGAATAATCCTTGAGCCAGCCTTCCGCCTCCTCGCCCGGCATGATCCCCCCGGTCGTCAAGATCACGGCTTTCTTTGCCTTGATGGCGATCTCCTTCCCCTTGCTGGATGCTACGAGCCCCAGGACCTCGACATTGGCAAGCCGTCTTGGCGGAACGCGTGATCAGCTTCTTCCCGGCGGTTCTCGTCATGACCTTGATGTTCTTCTCCGCCTTGACCGCGTCGGCCAGGACCTTGAACAGGGCCGAGCCGGTTCCCCTGACGCGGTGCCCGCGCTTCTGAGCAGGCGTGACAGCCTGATACTCCGGCTCATTTTCCATGCCGCTCATGGCGAGAAGCTCCGGGGTGAAGACCGCGCCCATACTTGCCAGCCAGTCGATGTTCTCCGCAGACATCTCGCATACGGTCCTGACCAGCTCCGGCACCGCACGGCCCTGGCCACAGGCCATGAGGTACTTGTACATGGCTTCCGGTGTGTCGTTTATGCCCACACTCTTCTGCAACTTCGTTCCCGCGGCATAGACGATGCCGCCCGAGAGGGTTGTTGATCCGCCCGGCATTCCCATCTTTTCGAGAAGCAGAACCGAGCAGCCGGCGCGTGCAGCTTCCAGTGCGGCTCAGGCACCCGCGCCCCCGTAGCCGACCACCACCACGTCCGCCTTCATGTCCCATTTCCCGGGCAGCGGTGCAGCATGGGCGTGCTTTGCTCCCGCCATTCCCGTTACAGCCAGAGCCCCTGCGCTCAGGGCCGCTCCCTTGATGAATCCCCGCCTGCTCAAGCCTTTCTTTGATTTCTTCTCTTCCACTGCTCACATCTCCTTTCGTTGTTGTAGGCGCATTCACTGATGCCCTTTTTTTCAACCCGGCCTATGTGTTCCTTGCTCGAATACGGCAGTTCCATCGAGAAGTTCGAATGGATTGAGAGAACTATGAAGATGAGCTTTGCAGTATCGCTTCATCACGTCCAGGCACGCACCTGGCACCCGATACCGGCATGATGCACCAGCTGCCGGGAGTGCTGCAATGATGATGAACGCACGGAAGGTCTTAGGCTCCCAGGTCTTCGAACCGACGTAGCCATTTCCACCATGGGATGGGCTTTCCCATCCTGTCTCGGTTGCTCCCCCGCCCGAATCGCCTCTGTCCCAGCGCTCTGTATGCCTTTGAACCTTTATTCATTATACCAACATGATCAAACAATCAAGATGTATTGATGCAACATGCCGACAGAACACGGGCAGGTGCGGATCCCGGCCTTGTGGGGGATGATGGAGAACGTCCGGTGCACCGCCCGCCTGAAAGAGCGATCATGCTCTAAAGGCTGCAGGCGCCCGGCATTCGACCGTATCGAGGGGCAGAAGCCTGCTCAGGCGGCCTCTGTGCCGGCTGCCTGCTCGGCGCGAGTCTTGTGCGCCTGGTTCATTGCATCGAAGGCCCGGCTGATCCTGCGCTCGATGACCGCTGCCGCGAGGAACCCGATGAGCCCGGTGAAGACCACCCCGTGGAGCAGGCGGGTGCGTTTGCCTGTCAGGGCGGTCAATATCCAGTAATGCTCCATGCCGAAGAGGCCCGGGAGATTCCAGCCCGCGGTCCATCGCAGCTCACGGCCGGGGTCGACCACGGTGAGCACGGGGCGGAATATTTTCGCCCTCGCCTGACCGGGTGGATGGAACCGGACCTTCAGGCGCGCCCCGGGCGCGGCCCTGCCAGAAGCCTTGCGGATCATGGGGTTCCACCGGGCGTACGAGTCGAAATCCACGAGCACCTGCCAGACTCGATCCTTCCCGGCGCCGATCTCGAGCTGGGTGTCGATTGCCTTCTTCATGTTCATGCACTTCCCCCGGGTGTTCATGGTGTGAGACCGGACCCTACCATAAAACCGATGGATATTACACCCCTTTTCACGACATGAAGTCCATAGGCCCCTCAATCATCGCGAAAGCACATCACTCTCTGCTGCACCACGTCGGAGACCACCCTGAGCTTCATGCCGCGTACATCGTAGACCTTGACCACGCCGGCATAGGCCCGTTCATCGGGCAAGAGCTTGAGGAAGATGCTCCTCAGCCCCTTGAGCCAGGCCGGGTTGAAGAACACGCCCTCTCTCCTGGGGAACACGGCCACGAAGAAGATGCCGTTCTCCACGAGGTCCTGGAAGAAGTGCGTGCCAAAGGAGAGCTCGGGCATGAGGTTGCCCTCGATGAAGGCGATCTCTCCCAGCACGGTTATGTTGCTGATGTCGGAGAAGCGCACCGGCACGCCCAGGGATGGTGTGGTGGTACCCCACCTGCCCGGGCCGAGCAGCATGACCGGCTCGCTTGCGCGGTCGGGTATCAGCCGGTTGAGCTCTCCCACCACCCGGGCCACGTCGTACTTGCCCTGAAGCGGCAGGTTCAGGTATTCCCCGGACTCCACCCAGATGATGCGGCTGATGGGCTGGGAGATGCTGCCGCCCATGAAGTTGCCGTTCATGCGCAGCAGGACCTTCTCGTCCGGCACGCGGGCGGGAAAATCCACGGGCCTGTCCTGCCCGATGGTCTGCAGCGGGCGGCACTGGACGAGGTTGACCCGGTAGTCGTCCGGGCCCGTGAAGTTGACCGTGAACTCGATCTCCACCGGGTAGTCGTAGCGCTTCTCCAGGGTCTTGAGCATGGACTGCATCAGCTCCGCAAACCCGGTACCGGCAAGGAAGTCGTCAAAGGTGATGATCCAGACGTCTCCGTCCTTCCGGCCCAACTCCCTGAGCCTTTGGTTCGCCTCCTCGTCGGGCCGGGTGATGCGCTCCAGCGGGATGTCGAGGCCCTCGCGGAGGAGGTCGATGAAGGCCATGGTCTTGAGCTCGTTCCGTTGTGTGTCGATCAGGTCCACCTTGTGCTGGGAGAAGGCGCGCTGGTCCTCCAGGCCGGCAAGGGGCCTCCTGGCGGGGTCGTCGAGCGCCACGAGGCGCGGGTAGTCTCCCTCCACCCGGTCCACGGCCCGGGTGCCCAGGCCGAACACGATCCGGAGCATCCCGGCCCTGGGATCCATTCCCTCCTTCCAGACAAAGGTGTTGTAGGAGACCCCCACGCCGCCGATGTCCGGGAAGAAAAAACCCCCGTGATAGGAGCCCGAGACCCGCTGCACGAGCAGGGCCATCTGCTCGTCGTGGAGCTCCAGCCCCCGCTGCCTGCGATAGACCAGCGCGTCCTCGCTCATGGTGCTGGCAAAGATACGCCTGATCGCCTCCTCAAACCTCTCGTAGCGCTCCCCGGGCGAGCCCTGGTTGGCGCAGAAAACGCTCAGGTACTTTCCGGCAAAGGCATTGCCGAAGGAGTCTTCGAGCAGGGAGCTGGAGCGCACGATGATCGGCGACTGCCCGAAATACTCGATGATCTGGTAGAAGTGCTCCTTGATGTCCTCCGGGAAAACACTGTGGAGGATCCGGTCGGCCAGGACCGGGGCGACCCAGAAGAAGCCCTCCGGGGTCTTCTGCTCCATGTGCAGCTTCCAGCAGCCGTTGTTCACGAGAAAGGAGTAGAACACGTCCGAGCCGATGTAGAACGAGTCGTGCGGCTCCAGGTGCCTGCTCCAGTCGCGGTGAGGATCGTTGGCCAGGAGCTTGCGGGCCAGGAGCAGGCCCACGGTCTTGCCCCCGATGAAGCCCGAGCCGATCAGGCGCGCCTTGATGTCCAGGAAGTCTTCGAGACTTAAATGCTCCTTTACCAGGGCGGCCATGCGGGGGTCCCGGGTGATCATGAGCTCGCAGAGCCTGTCTATCATCCGGCTGCGCTCTTCGGGATCCGCCCCGGGTGAGGTCAGCTCCTCGGCCTGCATGAAGAGCCGGTCCCAGTAGTCAAGGTTCCTCCGTGAGCTATCCACGAACCGGGACAGGTGGGTCAGCAATCTGGAGGCATCCACGCTCGAGGTCACCGGCACGAACTTGCCCTCCTTTTCCAGGTGCGGCAGGAACATGGTGGGCGAGTAACGCTTCCAGACCTTGAGCGGCTGGACATAGAAGCTTCCTTCCAAGTTGTAGCCGTCCAGCAGGACCTGGGTGGTCTCCCTGATCCGCGCCACGGTCGCGTAGGAGTGGCGGTTGCGCACCAGGGCGAAATAGGCCACGGTCTTGAGTTCGAAGAGGTAGGGGCAGGTGATGAGGAAGAAGTTCCCGATCATCAGGTCCGTGGCCCAAGCCGTGAGCAGGTCGGAGAGCGAGTCGAAGACATAGAACGCTCCCTCGCCCTGGCTGGTGATGATGGTGTGCACCCGGGTGGAGAAGGACTCGAACCCCTCGCCGGCCTCCAGGCGAAAGACGCTCAGGCCTTCCTGGTCCTCCACGAGCGGCTCGTGCCGGGCAAAGCGCAGGTAGACGACCTTTCTCTTGTCTCGTATGGCCCTGGCAACGAACCGGCGGGCGATGTCCCGGTAGTCGCGGATATCGTCCACCTGCCAGACCACGTTGTCCCCGGGCTTCAACCAGTCGATGACCGCATCCAGTCCCTCGAGGCCCGTGCTGATGTGACTCATGGCTCTCATCTGGGTTTCCTCCCATCCAGGCATCGTGTCCGCTGCCCCCGGGATGCATCCCGCTTCCAGCGGCGGCTTGGGGTCCTGGATGCCGCCGGTTCCGGCCGGGGGCTCCCACATACCGCAGCCCCGTAACCGCTGCCCGCACCCGGGCGCGACCGGCAAAGAACATCCGCCCCGAGCAGCCCAGGCAATACCCGGCCGCACCCGTCGGCATCACTCATGCTGAAACGATTTCCCGGTCCTGTCAACACACTTGAACAATTATTAGCCCAATTAGCCTATTTTATACATTATTGTTTCTTTTATGCCTGCGGATTGTCCATTATTTATTATTTTTTCAAATAGTTATACATAGCACCCACTCCGGCACCGCCATTGCTCTGCTTGCGGCATATCGATCGGAAAGGAGATCCGAACCATGCTTAGCTCTGGAGACACTGCCTGGATGCTGGTTGCAACGGCCCTGGTCATGCTCATGACACCCGGGCTGGCGCTTTTCTACGGGGGGCTCGTACGCTCGAAGAATGTCCTGGGGACCATGATGCAGAGCTTCATCTGCCTGGGGATCGTCTCCGTGGTCTGGGTCGTCTACGGGTACAGCCTGGCTTTCGGGGGAGACACCCTGGGCTTCATCGGCACCTTTCAATGGCTCGGCCTCGGCGGCGTAGGGCTCGAGCCCGGCCCCTACTCCGAGACCATCCCCCACCTGCTCTTTGCCGCGTTCCAGCTCATGTTCGCCATCATCACCCCTGCCTTGATCACCGGGGCCTTTGCCGAGAGGATGAAATTCTCCGGCTTCCTGCTCTTCACCGTGTTGTGGAGCACGCTCGTGTACCTTCCCATCTGCCACTGGGTATGGGGCGGGGGCTGGCTGGGCACATTGGGTGCGCTCGACTTCGCCGGGGGCACGGTCATCCACCTCAACTCCGGCGTAGCCGCGCTCGTGGCAGCCCTTGTCGTGGGCAGGCGCAGCGGCTACAAGACCCATCCCCTGTACCCGCACAACCTGCCGATGACCGTCCTGGGAGCCTCGCTGCTGTGGTTCGGCTGGTTCGGGTTCAACGCGGGCAGCGCCCTTGGAGCGAACGAAACCGC
>JBASVF010000255.1:0-5798 GCA_049275795.1 Desulfomonilia bacterium | reverse complement strand
CGCCATGCCTGATCAAATCAAACCACAGGGATCTCGCTGTGACCAGTTGGTAAAAATTTTTCCTGCCGTCTATTGACCATGCAATGACCACAATTATTATGTAAGAGCACACATAATAAAAATATTTCAGGAGGTGTTCCCCATGCAGACAGAGGTTACGGATTCGGGTGCATCGAAGAGAGGTGCACCCGGAGCGAAAGCCGGTAAACCGGGCGTGACGGAGAGCGGCAGGATCGATTCGGTCAAAGCCGCCGTGGAGATGCCCCGGGCAGCAGACAGGTCGATCTCCGTGGATCCCGCGACCGGCAAGGTAATCGCCGAGTTCCCTCTCAATACGAAAGAGGACGTGGTGCAGGCGGTGAAGGATGCTAGGGCCGCCCAGCATCTCTGGCAAGACCTTCCCTTGGAGGAGCGCATAAGGTATGTCAGGAGGTTCACTGCGTTCATCCAGGAAAACGCTGACAGGATCGCCGAGACCATCTCGAAGGACAACGGAAAGACCCTGATGGACGCCATGGCCACCGAGGTCTTGATGGCTGCGATGGCAACCGATTTCTACTGCAGGAAAGCAAAGTCTTTTCTCAGGGACAGGAGACTGCCCCTGGGAAACATCGTCTTCCTGAACAAGGTGAGCCGCATCGTGCGGGTCCCGTACGGGGTGGTGGGCATCATCTCGCCGTGGAACTATCCCTTCGCCATCCCCTACTCTGAGGTCGTCATGGCGCTGCTGGCCGGGAACACGGTCATCCTCAAGACCGCTTCCGAGACACAGGCGGTGGGCCACATCCTGAAGGAATGCTTCGAGTCCGCCGGCCTGCCCCCCCATGTCTTCACCTATATCAACATGCCGGGGAGCAAGGCGGGTGACGCCTTCATCGATGCGGGCATCGACAAGCTCTTCTTCACCGGTTCAGTAAGTGTCGGCAAGTATCTCATGAAGAAGGCTTCCGAGCGGCTCACCCCGGTGGTTCTCGAGCTCGGGGGAAACGACCCCATGATCGTGTGCGAGGACGCCGATCTCTACCGCGCAGCCTCGGGCGCCGTCTGGGCCGGCTTGCAGAACGCCGGGCAGTCGTGCGGCGCCGTGGAGCGCATCTATGTCCAGAAAAAGGTCTACCGGGAGTTTCTTTCCATCCTCAAGGCAAAGGTCGAGAAATTGCGGGTGGGCAACGGGCTCAGCCTGACCTCGGATGTCGGCGCCATGACGACCCGCAGGCAAATGGAGACGGTGCAGGCGCATATCGCGGATGCCATCGAGAAGGGGGCAGTAATCAATGCCAGGTCAGCCGCGCCCGAAGGCCTGGACGGGCAGTTCCTGCCGTGTATCGTGCTTGCGGACGTCACGAACGACATGCTCGTGATGAAGGACGAGACCTTTGGCCCGGTCCTGGCTGTCATGCCTTACGAGACGATCGACGAGGCGATAGCGCTTGCCAATGATTCGAACCTGGGGCTTACCGCCTCGGTGTGGTCCAAGGATCGCTCGAAGGCCAAGAAGATCGCCCGCAGGATCATGGCAGGCGCGGTCACGATAAACGACCACCTCATGAGCCACGGTTTGCCCGAGACGCCTTGGGGCGGCTTCAAGGAAAGCGGCATCGGCAGGACCCACGGGGAAATCGGTTTCCTGGAAATGACGCAGCCCCAGGTGATCGTGGACGACCTGCTCGTCTTTGCCAGGAGAAACTTCTGGTGGCAGCCTTTCGATAAAATGGCCTACGACGGCGTCAGGGGTGTCCTCGATTTCCTGCATGGCAAGAGGCTCCCGGCGCGGGTCATGGGCTTGAGCAAGATGTGCAGGGCATGGCTCACTTCGTTCACAAGGAAATGAACGCCCAAGGCTCCGGATCCGCCGGGAAAGCGAACCGGGGCCCGGGAGCATTGCAGCGACAGCGAGCTGACAGCGGGAGCGCCGGGTGCCGGGTTTCGACGAGCGGCACCCAGTCCGCCTCGTAGGAGGGCATCGCATGGGTTTACCTGAGCGGCTGCCGGGTATCGTGCCCTGATCCCGGCAGCTCCCTATTCGACCGGGCAGCTCGTCCTGAGCTGCTCCCAGGTTTCCTTTCCGGGAAGCTCGGTGTAGCCCCCTCGGGCGCTTCCGAGGAAGAGGCCAGGGATCCGAGCGCAAGGACCCGCTGGTCTGTCCGTGGGTGCGTAGAGAAGTCCCCGGGCATGTCCGGCGCCTTGTCGTGTTCCTCGATGGCCTCGAACATGCGGATCATGCCCCTGGGATCGTTGCCCGCGGTCAGGACCATGCGCATGCCCTCCCGGTCGGCCTCCTCCTCGTCCCGCCGGCTGTAGCTCATCTTAGACAGCGTGTGGGCGGCCTTTGCCCCTGCAGGCCGCCCAGGGAGAGAAAGGCATGAGACGAGACCATGCTGCAAGAGCCCTGGAGGGCCCTTCGGGCTGGGACCGGTCCCGGTGCAGAACAGGGGAACAGGAAGAGCGCACCTTGCCTGTCCCGATATGGCTGCACGGCGCGGCGCCTCGGTAACGGCTCGATCCTCACGGCACCCGGGTGCTACCCGTGCTCCAGCTCGATGCGGGTCGATTCCAGGAAACGGCTCACGAAGTTGAAGTAGCTCACGCACAGGATGAGCTCGGTTGCGCCTCGAGTCCCATAACGCTCGAGAATGAGGGAAAGCGCCTCGTCGCTCAGTCTCACGCCGAGGCTGATCTCATCTGCCACGCGGCAGAGCAGACAGTCCTCCTCGTCGAGCGAGGTCACGGGGTCTTGCGAGGCGATGATCTCGATCTCGTGGTCGCTCACCCCGTAGTGCCTGGCCACTGCCACGTGGTGGGTCCACTCGTATTGGGCGCGCGTCACCCGCGCTACCCTGAGCACCGCGATCTCGCGCCTGCGGGGGTCGAACGAGCCGTTGAAGAGGATCGACTGGGCGAGCTCCAGGAAGCCCTTGACGCTGGCAGGGGCGTTGGCCATCATGCGGGTGATGTTCATGGGGAACGACTCCACGGCCGCCCTCACGTCAGGGGCAAGGCTCTCCATTTCCGGGTACGGGATACGAGGGTCCATAGAACCTCCTTTCATCATATCACCAGGTTCAAGCCCGGGCCCTGGCGGGGAAAAGCGCCGCACGGGCGCACGCCATACCCCGGGTACGGCCCCAGCATGCCACGCCGGGAGAAAGAAGGCAAGCGCAAGGGAAGAGGGGTGTCTCCCCTGCTCCAGCCCGGTCTCCGCCTGAGCCGGGAAACAGAGGGCCCGCCCCGGTTAATGGGGCACGCCCTCATCCACCGGATGGGAAAAATAAATGTATTGACAAGGCTTATAAAAATGAACACCATTCATAATGTGAGCAGCGCTCACAGCGCCATTCATGCTCCCCGCTCTTTGCGCTCGACCTGATGCGGCACCGGGGCGCCGGCCCTGTCTTCGGTCACGAAGATGCGCCCGCGCTTCTTTGAGAGATCCTTGTGCGCTGCCGGAAGGAGGCAACCATGTATCCGGATCTTCAAGGGAAAACAGCCATCGTCACCGGGTCGGGCAAACGCACCGGCATCGGCTATGCCATCGCCCGCAAGCTCGCGTCCTGCGGAGCCAACGTGGTGATCGCGGATCTGGGTGCCCCGCCCGCACAAGCCGCGCAGGTGCCCACCGGAGGCTGGGAGGAGATGAGCTCCATCGCCTCCGAGCTCGCCGATGCATTCGGCGTGAAGAGCATCGCGGTGAGCCTCGACGTCACCAGCCACGAGTCCATCGCCCGCATGGTCGGGGAGGCCTCCGGGCTCACCGGCCGCATCGAGGTGCTGTGCAACAACGCGGGCGCGTCCTTCGGCGTGCCCAACGCGGTGCACACCTACGACGAGGCAGCGTGGATGAAGACCATCGATGTAAACCTGCACAGCGTGTTCCGCGTGTCGCGGGCCGTGCTGCCCCTGATGATGTCCTCGGGCGGCTCCATCGTCAACACCGCTTCGCGGGCCGGCAAGGTGCCTCCCCTCTTCAACGGCGCCTACGCCGTTGCCAAGGCGGGAGTGATCATGCTTACCAAGGTCATGGCCCGCGAGCTCGCCGGCAGCCGTATCCGCATCAACGCCCTGTGCCCGGGTCAGATCGGCACCGACCTCGAAAAGTGGCGCTTCGGCCTCGAGGCCCAGTTCTTCAACTGCACCGTCGAAGACCGCGAGCGGGAGATGTGCGCCACCATCCCGGTGGGCCGCATCGGCACCCCGGCGGAGGTAGCCTCGCTGGCTGCCTTCCTCGCGTCGGAAGAATCGTCCTATATCACGGGCCAGGCCGTCAACGTCACGGGCGGCCAACTCATGGAACTCTAGACAAGGAGGCTTTTCGCATGGAACAGCTCATCGGCGGCAGGCTCGCGGCAGAAGCGCTCATCGAGCGCGGCGTGGAGTACGTGTTCACCATCAGCGGGGGGCACATCACCCCCATCTACCAGTTCCTGGAAAACACCCCGGTCAGGCTCTTCGACACCCGGCACGAGCAGGCGGCCGTGTTCATGGCCGAGGCATACGGCAGGCTCACGCGCAAGCCCGGCGTCGCCATGGTGACCGCGGGGCCGGGCTTCACCAACGCACTCTCCGCAATCGCGAACGCGCGCCTCTCGAACTCGCCCCTGGTGCTGATATCGGGCTGCGTGGGCCTCGAGTCCGTGGAGAAGCTCGACCTGCAGGACATGCGGCAGGCCCCGGTCATCGAGCCAATGGTCAAAAAGACCTTTGTCTGCCACAACGCCCACCGCATCCCCGAGTTCTTCGACCTCGCCTACCGGCACGCCATCAGCGGCAGGCCGGGACCGGTCTACCTGGAGTTGCCGGTGGACGTGCTCAACTCGTCCGTGGACGCGGGCAAGGTGAAAAAGGTGTGCACCTCCTGCAGCGACTCTCGCCCGGTCGACCTCCAGGGCGCGGCCAGGATCGTCGAGATGGTCAAGGCCGCGAAAAAACCTCTGGTCATCGCGGGCAGCGGCGCCTGGTATTCCGACGCGTCCGACGAGCTGGTGCGCTTCGTGGAGAACACCGGAATCCCCGCGCTGACCTCAAGCCAGGGCAGGGGAACCATCCCGGACACGCACCCGCTGTGCTTCGAGTCGTCGCTCGCCATAAGGCCCGGTGCGGCCCTGCTGGCCAACATGACCGCCGATCTGGTGGTCTTCCTGGGCTCGCGCATGAACCTCTACTACATCTTCGGCGATGTGTTCAGCCAGTCGGCCCGGCTCGTGCAGGTCGACCTCGAGCCCGAGGAAATCGGCCGCAACCGCTCCATCGACCTCGCCGTGGTCAGCGACGTGAAGGCCCTGCTCGCCGAGTGCAACCGACTGGTCGAGGAGCAGGGGATCTCCTCGGCTCTCCGGAGCTCGTTCATGGGATGGGTCGATGAACTGGTTGCGGCGGAGAAGGATTCGAAGGCCCAGACCCAGCCACAGTGGGAGAGCGGTGCGGTGCCGATCCACGCCCTGCGCGCGGCCCGCGAGATCGATGCCTTCCTGGACAGGCCCGACGACATCGTGGTGTCAGACGGCGGCGACGCCCAGGTGTGGATGGGCATGACCAGGACCGTGCGCGCGCCCGGGCGCTACCTCGACTCCAACCTCTACGGCTGTCTGGGCGTGGGTCTCCCCTATGCCAACGCGGCCCAGCTCATCAACCCGGGAAAGCGGGTCTGCCTGTTCACGGGCGACGGCTCCACCGGGTTCAACTTCATGGAGTACGAGACCGCGATCCGCAAAAAGTTGCCCGTGGTTGCCGTGATTTCCAACGACCTCGGATGGGGCATGATCCGCCACAGCCAGCAGCTCAGGCTCGGCCACCCCATCAAG
>JBASVF010000254.1:0-9490 GCA_049275795.1 Desulfomonilia bacterium | reverse complement strand
CGGTGACGACGGGCTTGACAAGGGCATCCGGGTAAAGACCTCTTCCTTTACGCGCCACCACCAGAACATCATGCTCACCAAGGCCAAGGTGAGCGGAAACTACGTGAACTCGGTACTCTCCAAGATCGAGGTGCTCAAGGCCGGCTATGACGAGGCGATCATGCTCGATCCGCAGGGCAACGTGGCCGAGGGCAGCGGGGAGAACATCTTCTTCGTGAAGAACGGGAAGCTCTACACCCCGCCGCTGACCAATGTTCTGCCCGGAATCACGCGCGACACCATCATCACCCTGGCCCGGGAGCTGGGTTACGAGGTCATCGAGGAGCATTTCTCGCGGGATGCCCTGTACCTGGCCGACGAGGTGTTCTTCACCGGCACGGCGGCCGAGGTGACCCCGGTGCGGGAGGTGGACGACCGGACCATCGGCTCGGGCAAGCCAGGCGAGGTGACCAAGGCCCTGCAGAAAGCCTTCTTCGAGGTCGTCAAGGGACAGAATCCCAAGCATGCGGACTGGCTGGACTACCTCTAGGCTTTAGGCGCTCAAGGTAATTCCCGGTCCGGCGCAGAACTCAAGGCGCTTTCAACGCGCCGTCTTGAACAACAAGGGCCCGCAGGAGATGCGGGCCTCGTTTTTCTTTCCTCGGTTACCGTTTACACCGCTACACCAGGAGCCGCACGAAGATCAGGAAAGCGATCAGGAACACCGCCATGGCGGTCTGGTGCTCCGTGTTCTCTATGGTCATGGCGAACGACCAGAGATGCTTGGCCCCGTGCGGGTAGGGATCGATCCTGGGAGGGAAGAAGTAGGGAACCTCTTTCTTGTACCGGAGGAATTCCTCGCCGAACATCTTCTCGAGCCTGCCCCACTCCTTTTCCTGCTTGCGGGGCACGTAGACCTTGAAGAAGATGACCGCCATGATGATCCAGATCACCGGGTTCCTGGCCATGAGGCACAGACCGGTAGCGATGATGAAGCTTCCCAGGTAGAGGGGCGACTGGATGTGCCCATAGGGACCGGAAGTGGTGAGCTCCTCGTTCTTTCGCAGGTGCCCGGTGGCCCAGAACCGCAGAGCCTCCCCCGCGGCGATCAGGAGAAAGCCGAAGAACGAAGACGCCCAGCTGGGGTTGGCGAAAATCACCAGGAGGACGATCATTGCATACAGCGGAATGGTCCTGCTCGTGATCTTTTCGATTTTATCCTCCCAAGTCATTCCGATTCCTCCAACAAAAACGTTGCCCTGCTATGTATCCGTTTCTCCAGCCCCAGTCAAGCCAAACCTGGTTTGGCGCGTTTGAAACCCCTTTTCTTTCAAGCTGATCGCGGGACCTTGCGTCCAAGGCCTTTAAGGGCTCCAAAACCGCTCCGCCCTGGGGGACATCCCCGCGGGCAACACCCATAACAGGCGGGGCGCCGGGCTCTTCCCCGGGGCGGCCCGCCTGGCACAAGCTCTACTGAGTTCGTTCAGCGGCCCATCAGCGGTCTCTTGGCCTGCTTGCGGATCTCCTTCTCGTCCGCCCACTCGATCAGACCGCTCTCGATGTCCACCAGGTTCAGGGTAAACTTGAAATACACGTCCTCGACCCTGCCCGCGGACTTGCGGATGGAGGTGATCTCGCCGAAGAGGAAGTAGTCCGCTCCCACCTGGCGGCCGATGCTGCTCGAGGTCCTGGGATCCACGTACCCGGAGTTGGCCTGGTACTCCAGCTGCCTGATCAGCTCGTCGTTCACCTCGTCGATCGCAGTGAAGCGCACCTGCCCCGAGTTGAGCAGCGCGGTCCGGATCTTGTCGGTCACCGACTTGGTGTCGAGGTGCTCGTCGGTCCGGTTCTTCACCCGGTGGACATAGAGCACCGGCCGCTGCCCCGAGGTGAGCGCCGGGATCGAGAGCAGGGAGTTCACCATCTTATCCGCGATCATCTGGAGGTCCGTTGAGCCGAACTCGGTGGTCACGGTCTCGACCTGCTCCGGGTCACCGTAGGTGACCCTGGACGACGAGGCGCAGCCTGCCATCCAGAGCGCCATGCATAGTAGGGAAGCAATCGTCACAATCCGTCTCATGTTCTTCTCCTTGTCATTCTTGAGTGTTATGAGCCCGTGTCCGTTATCGGGCGCAGGTTCCTCACCATGCACCGGAAGCTCACCGCGTCCGGGCCGGGTGCGGTAGACCTGAACCCTCTGGCCTCCTTGCCAGACAGGCCGGCCGGGATCCACGAGCTCAGGGTAGAGACCTCGAAGCCCGACTTATCGTACCAGAGGAACCGGTACTCGAAGACCACGTCACGCGAGCTCCTATTTTCGATCATGACCTGGGCCTCCATGGACGAGCCGAGCCCAAGCGGCCTGATGGTCACCTCGCCGAAGGCGATCCTGCGGGCCAGCCCGGGATCGTTGATCTCCTCGCTGGAAGCGCTCGCCCCTGAAGGATCCACCTCAACGTGCAGGATGTTGGGCGCTGTTCCGGCGCAGGCCCCCAGCAGCAGAACGGCCAGACAGACAACGGTCCATTTCCTTGCCATGCATACCTCCTTTTACGTCTAAAACGCTTTTGCCCGGAGAGACAACCCGGCCCGGGTGTCCCTGCACACAACGATGAGATGCCGGGCCCCCTCGGGTATCTCCACCTCCCCGGAGCGTCCCGAAGGCACGCTCCGGATGGTGATCCGCTTCACATGCTCAGGAACAAACGCACGGGCCGTGTGGATCTCCTTGGGAAGGGACGACCAGGTCCTCAGGTCCGCCTGCTCGGTGAGAGCGCTGAACAGGGTGCCGACGATAGCCCCCGCGGCGTCGTGCTCTCTGGCGAGCCTGCTCGTCATCCAGCCCTTGAAGGCCGAGCGCGCCACCTGCTTGGCAAACAGCATGGGGGTCCGGTCGAGCAGGTTCCGGGCGGCGATGGCATCGGTGTCCGAAAGCACCGACGTCTCCGCACTGCCGCCGTCCCAGAGCACGAGGGCAGAGCTGGTATCGGATGGCACGAACCGGTACACGGGCATCGACGCGAACACGATCCCGCCCTCGGGCAGGAGGATGGGAAAGCTCACCGGCTCCCTCACCGGCGCAGAGCCGTGCTGGAAGATCACGAACACATCCGTGCCCTCGCCGCAGCCGTCCTCGGGCTCCCCCCACCGGTCTATCCACGTTTGCATATCTTCGTGAAAGCCGAGCTTCCTGCTCAGGCGGACGAGGTCCCGCCGGACGGCGGGTGAGTCCGGGGCCGCGAGGATGGCCTTCTTCAGGTCGATGTACGCCTCGTCGTACTCGCCGCCCAGCTCGTAGACCAGGGCCGAGACCGCGTAGGCAAAGGCGTTCTGGTACACGCTGTAAACGCCGGCGGCCTTTGCCTCCAGCTCGCCGTAGCCCTTCCGGTCCGCTTTCTGGAACGATTCCCTCCAGCCCGCCGCGCCCCGCTCACCGAGAGCCTCCTGGAGCTCCCGGGCATGCCTGTCGCGAAGTTCGTTCTGCCGCGCGTAGGCGTTCCTGATCTCCACCCTCGCCCCGTCGAGATCGCCTGTCATGAGATAGTTCACGGCATTGACGGCATGGATGAGGATCTTTTCGAAGTCCTCGCCCTCATACGTAAGGATCTGCTCGTTGACAAGCAGGGAGCCTGCCTGGGATGCGGTCCTGCCGGCGGAGATCACGGCCCGGCGCTCGTACTCCCTGATCCTTTCCACACCGAGCTCAAACTCGCGGGCGCTCTCTTCGAACCTGCCCATGGCCTGGAGGATAACAGCCCGCTCGAGCCTGACGAGCACCTCGTTTCTCCCCCGCGCCGTGGTCTCCGGAAAGGCCGCCAGCGCATCCTCGAACCTGCCCTGCGAAAGGGAGAGCCTGGCCCTGGCCGAGGTCTGTGTGTAGCTGGAAAACGATGCGCAGCCGCACAGGAGCGAGAGGATCAGGAGCCCGGGAACCAGTCGGGACAGCCTCGAGGTCATCGGGATACTTCGGCTCCCGCGGGCCTCAGGACGTCTCCGGGCAGGACCTTCGCCGAGCCCCCGGCCGTCTCCAGCCTGCAGGCTTTGGGGAACACTCCCGTCACCACCGCCCTGCAGAGGACCTGCTCGTCAAAGGCAATCACCTCGCCCGTGTCCGGGTCTTTCACTGGTTCGCCCCACCGGATCACCTCGAAGACCTCGCCCGTACGGATGCGGAAGTTCTCGCCCCGATCGGCGATCACGGCGCTCCCGTTCACCGAGACTACCTTGAAGGGGTAGAACGCATCCACGGTGCGAACCATGAGATCGTGGGCGAGCTCTTCCCTGAGATCGGCCAGCATGCTGCCGGGAAGGGACCCCGGTCCGGCCGCTTCCTGCTTTATCCTGCGCTCGATCCTGGCTTTCCCCGGTACCGCGGCCGCGATCCTGCCGGTAGAGGTTTCGATGATCTTGAGCTCCACGCGGATCTCGCCCCGCTCCAGGAGATTGGTGCGCGAGGTATAGGCCACAGGCTCTCGCTCGATGTCGTGCGCGGCATAGGTGAGCGTCCCGAGGGCCAGGTACTGCGCGCCCAGTTCCGCGCCCCGCTTCAGCACCTCCTCCGCGCCGGACGGGCCCTCTGCGGCTTTTTCCACGCCGCTCAGGAACGCCTCGGCCCGGGAGCGCTCAACCACGGCGAACTTGGAAGAGCCGGCGAGCTTGCCGATGAACAGGTCGGTGAGCACCGGGAGCTCGATCTGCTTGAGAAACTCCTCGTCGATCTCGACCTCCACGTCCCGGTACCGGCTGTGGATCCCGGATGCGAAGGCATCGCTCTCATGACTCAAGATCCTCACGGGCTGCTCGAGCCTCCAGAGCGAGAATCCGGGGACCGCGATGGTAGCCGGAGAGCCGGAGAACGCAGGCGCCGCTGCGAAGAGGGTGAGGACAAGGACCAGGAGAACCCGCACGGTTCTATTCATGGAAGGTCTCCCATGAGCTGCGGCGCCCCCGAATGTCAGAAGGCCACCCCGATACCGGCCAGGACGCCCCGTCTCGAGTGGTACCCAAGGCCGACATTGAGCCCCTGGACGATGTAGCGCATGCCGAGAGACCAGGTAACCTCGTTTTCCCCCTCGGAGTCCACCTCGAAGAATTGCCCCTCGGACCGGCCGACGAGCACAGTGTCCCAGCTCGCATAGCCGATCCCGGCCACGGCGAAGAGCGCGGGGACCAGTTCGGCCCCGAGGCTCATGTACACCTCCTGCTCGTTGCCGTCGTTGTAGCGCTTGAGGAGATCGTAATCCGGGGCAGGGCTGGGTGGAAGGGTGGTGGAGGGAATGCTCTCATCCGTGTCGGCCACGCTCACCCCCAAGCCAAAGCTGACCGCTCCGCCCGCAGGATGCAGGGGAGACAGAAAGATGCCGCCGATCTCGACGCCAAGGCTCGGCTCGTCGATCTCACCTCCCGCCCCGTAGTTCACCATCACGTACCCCTCGCCGGCGCACACGGAAGGAAGGAACACCAGGAAAGCGGCAAGTACGGCCAAAGCTCTCGTCATGTCTTGACCCCCTGAACATTTCTTCTATCATGTATTCTGACCTTACTACGTGCTTGGACGGGAAATCAAGGATTGACAGTTTTTCCGCAATTACGGAATATGAAGGGAATTCAAACTCGCAAAGGATTACCGAATGTCACAGAACGATACGACGGCTTCCTACCTGAAGGCCTTGGGGCATCCGGTCAGGCTCATGATCGCGCGCGACCTCATTAACGGGCAGAAGTGCGTCGGGGAGGTTGAGAGCACCCTGAACATCCGGCAGGCAAACGCCTCGCAGCATCTCTCCATCCTGAGGATAAACGGGATCGTAGACTGTATCAGGAAGGGAAACCTCAAGTGCTACTTCCTCAAGGAGCCGGAAAAAATCCAGCGACTTCTTGAAATACTCGAGCGCTACCACTAGACTATCGAGAGAAAGGGCATACGCATGTACGACATCGTCATCGTCGGGGCCGGGCCTGCGGGCCTGACTGCCGGGATCTACGCATCGCGCTCCGGGATGAGGACTCTCCTAGTCGCCAGCCAGGTCAACCCGAGCCTCATCACCACCACCGATATCGTGGAGAACTATCCCGGGTTCCCGGACGGGATCACCGGCTACGAGCTCATCGATCGCTTCACCCAGCAGGCCAGGGGCTTCGGCCTCGAAACCACTGAGGCGGACGCGACATCCCTGGAGGCGATCCGGCACGGCTCCCAGGACGCCTGGCGGGTGGGCACCTCGGCCGGGTCTTTTGATACACTCGCGGTGATCCTCGCCATGGGAACACAGTACGCACACCTCGATGTTCCGGGGGAGGAGCGGCTGACCGGCAGGGGCGTGTCGTACTGCGCCACGTGCGACGGCCCGTTCTACCGGGATGTTCCGGTTGCCGTGGTGGGCGGGGGAGACACCGCCATCCAGGAAGCCCTGTTCCTGACCCGCTTCGCCTCGAAAGTCCTGATCGTGCACCGTCGCGACCGGCTGCGGGCCACGCAGGTTCTCCAGGACAGGGCCATGGCGAACGAAAAGATCGAGTTCGTCTGGAACTCCGTGGTCAAGGAGGTCGTGGGCGACCAGACGGTGCAGGGGATAATCGTGAGCGACGTGAAAGACCCCTCGAAGACCAGGACCCTGCAGGTCCAGGGGGTGTTCGTCTTCACCGGCTACCTGCCCAATACCGAGTTGGGAAAGGGCATTGTCGAGCGCGACGAGAGCGGCTACGTGATCGTGGACGAGAAAATGAGCACCTCAGCGAAAGGGGTCTTCGCCTGCGGGGACTGCACGAAAAAGCTCCTGCGCCAGGTGGTGACCGCCTGCGGCGACGGCGCCACGGCCGCCTTCGCAGCCGAGCAGTATGTTCAGGAGCTCAAGGGCGAGGCCTACGGCTCCTGGAGGGGCATGTGAGATCCTCAGGAGAAAGGAGCATACCATGGGCGATGAGCAGTTCGGAGACAATCCGGATTACCCCATCGAGTTGAGCGATGATACCATAGCGGCCGCCGTGAAGAAGTATCCCTTCCTCATCGTGGACTGCTGGGCCGAGTGGTGCGGGCCGTGCAGGATGCTGGGCCCGGTTGTGGAGAGCCTGGCAAGGAAGTACAAGGGCGAGATGGTCTTTGCCAAGCTCGACGTGGAGAAGAACGGCCGCACCGCCTCCTTTTACGGCATCCGGTCCATCCCGAACCTGCTGGTGTTCAAGGACGGCGAAAAGGTGGGGGACATCATCGGCGCCATGCCTGAAGAAAAGCTCCTGGAGCACATCCGGAGGTTCAAGTAGCGGCCGGCGAGCCTATACTAGAAGAGCCTGCGGCTGTCCAAGAGAATGGTCACCGGACCGTGATTGACCAAGTGCACGTCCATCGTGGTTTGGAATCTTCCTGATACGACCGTGCCCGGGTGCAGCCGGGAAACATGCCGGACGGTCTCGTCAAAGAGCCGGGCGGCCTGATCGGGCTGCTCGGCCGCGGTGAACGACGGCCTTCTGCCCCTTCGGGCGTCGCCCAGCAGCGTGAACTGGGATACCAGGAGGATGCCGCCCTTCACCTCACCCACATCGAGGTTCATCAAGCCCTGCTCGTCCTCGAATACCCTGAGGGTGCATATCTTCCTGGCTATGCGGTCGATGTCCTCCGCGGTATCGCCGGTTTCGAAGCCCACCAGGCAGCACAGCCCCATTCCTATACGCGCGATCTCCTTCCCCTCGATCTCAACGTAAGCCTGCTTCACTCGCTGGACTACGGCACGCAACTTTCACGCTCCTCGAACTTTTCACGGAGGCTCCGCGGCATGAATGCCGCGGCCGGTCTCCCGCAACGCATCCGGCCCTAGCGGATGATGGTCAGGTTCATGACCATACCCTGCCGGTAGATGCTCATCTCCATTTTCCTGCCGTGCAAGGCCTGGACGGCCTGCTTGAATTCGGAGAGGCCGGTGGTCTGCTTGCCGTTGATGGCGAGGATCACGTCCCCTTTCCGCAGACCGGTGCCTGCTGCAGCGGAGTTCCTCTCCACGCCCGCGACCACCACGCCGTCGACCGTGTTGGGAACGCCCAGCGAGTCGCGGAGCATGGGGCTCAGATCGGTGACGACCGCACCCTGGAGGAAGCGGTTGTCCTCCACTACGAAGGTCTCCTCGGGCTCCTCGGCCTTGGAGAGGTCGCCTATGGCGGCGGTCACCTCCATGCGTTTCCCGCCGCGGACCAGGGCGATCCGGGTCCTGGTACCGGGCGCGATCTCGGAAACGAGGAACTGCAGGGCCGAGGGATCGGTCACCGGCTTATCTGCAATGGAGACGATCACGTCCCCCTGCTGGATGCCTGCCTCGGCCGCTGGAGAACCCTTGACGACATCGGCCACGAGCACCCCCTTCCGAGAGCTCAGCTCCAGGGCCTCGGATATCTCCGGGGTGAGGGCCTGCACGGTCACGCCGAGCCAGCCCCGCACGACCCGACCATGCTTGCGGAGACTGTCCACCACGTTCATTACCAGGTTGACCGGGATGGCAAACCCGATGCCCACGTTGCCGCCGGTCTGGGAGAGGATCGCGGTGTTGATCCCGATGAGCTCTCCCTCCGTGTTGACCAGCGCGCCGCCGGAGTTGCCGGGATTGATGGGGGCGTCTGTCTGGATGAAGTTCTCGTACTCGGTGATGCCCAGGCCCGTACGGCCCAGGGCGCTGATGATCCCGTGGGTGACCGTTCCTTCCAGGCCATAGGGGTTGCCCACGGCCAGGACGTAGCTGCCGATGCGCAAGTCCGAGGAGTCGCCCATCTTGATCGCGGGAAGGTTGCTGGCCTCGATCTTGATGACCGCCACATCGCTCTTGGGGTCATTGCCTATGATCCTGGCCGTGAAGACCCGCTCGTCGGACAGGCGCACCTCCACCTCGTCGGCTCCGCTCACCACGTGGTTGCTGGTGACGATGTACCCGTCCCTAGACACGATGACCCCCGAGCCCAGGGCCTGCTCGATCCGCTCCCTGGGAATGCGGTCCCCGAAGAAGTCGCGGGAAAAGGGATCGGAGAACAGTGGCGAGCGGTTGAGAGAGACCTTCTTGACCGAGGAGATGTTCACCACCGAGGGAAGCACCTTTTGTACCACCTCCTCGATCCAGTTGTGTTCCGTGGGAGCCTGGGCCCGGGCCGGCGAAAAGGCCAGCGCAAGGGCCACGAGCGTCACGGGGAGGATCTTCGCCATCCTGGCCATACGAATGCCATCTCGCTCATGTCTTTTCATGCTATTACCTTTATAACAATTCCCGGATTTCGCTCAAGCTCATCCTATACATGTCAGAGGAAAAACGGTATATATTCCATCTCATGGCCTCCGGCGACGACACCAGGCGCCCTCTGGACCCCTGCCCGGGGCGCAGAGCCCGGCCCGCCGGGCATCCCCGGGACGGAGGCACGGGCGCGTCCGGTGCAAGCGAGGCGGCCCTCACCCCTGGCGGGACCGCTGCAGGGCTCAACACCACGGCCTCCTACCACCGGTTGACCCCCATCGATCTCATGACCGAGTTCACCATCTGCG
>JBASVF010000253.1:0-1701 GCA_049275795.1 Desulfomonilia bacterium | reverse complement strand
GGCAGCTTTGCTCTTCGACCCGCGGTCCTGAACGACCGGGGGAGGTAGCAGGGCAGGTGCACGGCAACCGAGGCCTCCTCGGGGCTGAAGAGGTGCGCCACCAGCTCTACGAGTTGGTCGCTCATCGGCGGACCGATCAGCCATACCGAGCTGAACACCCGGGCCAGCGCGACATGCGCCGGGTGGAAGGCGGTCTTCTGCTCCTGCAATCGATCTCCTTTTCCATTCCTTCCGGCCTTGGAGGCAGGAATCGTGAAGGGAATATTCAGCATCAAAGCGGGCAGCTCTGCAAAGGCCATGGCCCCGTTGAAACTCCTGCCCGTTTCCATGCCCTTTCCCTAAGTATAGCCGCTTCGAGCCACGGACTCGAGCCCTGCGTACTGTGAGCGGATCCCGAACATCCCGGACCGCCGGAGCCCTCCTGGCGCGAGTAGTTGATTAATAAAGCAATTTGCCTTGACAGGTCAATTAACTGGATGTAATTAAGCAGCACTAAACATAAATACGCGATAACATTTTGGAGGGTTTTTCATGAGGAGTTTCTGCGTGGCAACGTTGTTCGTGTTGTTCTTTGCCCCGGCAGTTTCGGCCAGGGACCTTTCCGGCACCGGGTCGGGGGCGGAGGTGTTCAAACTTGGCGAGGTTTTCGTGACCGACAGGATGGAACGGGTCGACGCCGCAACCACGGTCACTACCGTCACCGAGGAAGACCTGAGGGCGACCGGGGCACAGAACCTGGCCCAGGTGCTGGACCAGCTTCCCGGCCTCGATGTGCAGACCGGCGGCAAGAACGAGGCGCACGTGAGCATCCGCGGGTTCGACCAAGGCGACGTGAAGGTGCTCATCGACGGCGTCCCGGTCTATGAGCAGTACTTCCGCACGCTCGACCTGTCGCTCATCCCTGTTGATGCGATCTCGAAGATCGTCGTGACAAAGGGCGCTTCTTCGGTGCTCTACGGGGCCAACACCATGGGAGGCGTCATCAACATCATCACCAAGAAGGGTGGCAGGCAGCCCGTAACCGAGCTCATCGGCTCGTACGGCAACAACGCCACCCAGGCCTACGTGTTCAACCACGGCAGGCAGGTGGGTGACTTCAACTACTGGATCACCGCGAGCTACCGCTCCTCCGACGGCTACGAGCTTTCGCACGATTTCGACGAGAACAACCCGAATACCGGTATCGGCACCGGGTACAACGAGGACGGCGGAAAGCGGGACTTGAGCGACTACATCAAGCGTACCATCAACGCCAAGATCGGCTACGAGCCTGATCCGGGCACGCAGCTCTACCTGTCCTTCGACTACCACAACAACGAACGCGGCGTTCCCACCGAGCCGATGGGGAGGGGGTCCAGGTACTGGCGATTCACCACCTGGGACCAGTGGCATCTCAACCTCGTGGGCCAGAAGAAGGTCTCTGATCTCATCACGCTCAAGGCGCGAGCGTTCTACACCAAGCACGACGACGAGCTCACGGACGTGAGCTGGGACGATGATCACACCACCTTCAGGAAATGGTTCGAGACCAGCGCGTACGACGGGTTCTCCACAGGCGGGGAGCTGCAGTCCTCCTTCGACTTCGGGGACGCCTCCCTGGTAAAGGTGGGCTTCAGCTACACCAAGGACTACACGGAGCAGAATGAGTTCTGGGACGAGGAGACCATGAACGTGGATGGGGTCGATGACGAGGATTACGGC
>JBASVF010000252.1:0-12427 GCA_049275795.1 Desulfomonilia bacterium | reverse complement strand
GCGGGTTTACTGTCTCCTCCTCCCGCTCCCGGGCAAGTTCGAGCCTCCCGCGTCGGACCATGGAAGCACATCTCTCAAGGGAAAGAGGCGAGGGCGGGTTTCCTCAGATTCTCCTTCTTGGTACGGGATACTTGCAGCACGAGCCGATGTCATCGGCAAAGATCTCCTGATCCCTTTCCACCACTGTCCTCATGCGCTGCAATGAACGAAGCTCTATCTGCCGCACCCGCTCCTTGGTCACCCCGATCTCGTCCGCGATGTCCTTGAGTGTTGCCGGAGGATCGTGGAGAAAGCGCTTCTCGATAATGTACACCTCGCGCTCGGAGAGGATGGGGGGGTATGAAGACAACAACTTGTGAACGTAAGTGTGGCGCTCCTTCTGCTCATACCTCGCATCCTGCTCCGGGTCCTGGTACAGGAGCTGGTCTACGAGACGTTCATCGGTGCTCTCCGCATCGCAGGAGACCGTGCTGTCGAGGGATACCAACCCCTTGGCGTGGGTAAGCCTGCCGGTGTGCACCTGATAGCTCTTGTGAATGAAGTTCCTTATGTAGGCCTTGATCCACCAGATCGCATAGCAGATGAACCGCACCCCCATGTCCGGATCGAACCGGGTCAGGGCCTTGACCAGGCCCATGTTGCCTTCCTGTATGATCTCCAGGGGAGGATAACCCAGGTGAAGGTACGGCTGGGCAACCTTTACCACGAATCGCAGGTTCGCGGTGATGATTGCATGCCCGGCCTCGATCGCCCCCTGTCGATACCGGCGCGCGAGATCGAGCTCCTGCTCGGGATTAAGCAGGGTATAATCCCTGATTTTCCTCGTGTAGAGATCAAGATCCGTACATGTATCCCGGCTCCCCATGAATCCTCCTTTTCAATAGAAATACAGCAAGAATTCTTTAAAGTTACCCCATTCAATTCACGGAAGTCAAGGAGAATATCTTCTCGATCGATAATTTATTGTCTTTTACTGGGAAGTTAGCGATGCAGACACCGGCTGCGGAGCCCGGTCATATCTTTCTCAAAATTGAATGGTCATTCATTGCCCTCTATTTCAGGGCATTTCCCGCGGTTTTTCATTTTTGCAAGGTACCTGCGGACATACACGTACAGGAGGACAGTAATCCCCACGGCGAGCACCAGGGTCGCCTGGTGCGAGTACTGCTTGACGAGGTCCATGTTGTTGCCCACGAAATAGCCGATCCAGGCAAGGACCACAACCCAGATGCCTGCACCCAGGGCGGTATAGAAGGAGAACTTCATGAGGTTCATCCTGGCGAGCCCCGCGGGAAACGAGATGTACTGCCTGATGCCCGGCAGGAGCCGGCATACGAAGGTGCTGACCTCTCCGTGTACCTGGAAGAAACGGTCGACCTTTTCAAACCGCTCGGGAGGGAGGAACAGGTATCTCCCGTACTTAAGCAGCAGCGGTCTGCCCAGAAACAGGGCAATGTAGTAATTGAAGAAGGCCCCCAGAAGGCTGCCCACAACACCCGAGAGCACCACCAGGTAGATGTTCATCTCACCCCGGGATGCCAGGTAGCCGGCCGGCGGAATCACCACCTCGCTGGGGAAGGGGATGAACGAGCTCTCGAGGAACATGAGGGCAATGATTCCGGGATACCCCATCCTCCCGATGGTTTCCACCAGCCAGGCAATCATCTGCTCCATGGGTGACCACCATATAAGAAGAAGATTCCCATTGCAATATTTCCCTGATACGGTTAGATTCATGCCTGATCACATGTTACCTCACGCCTTTCGCTGTAACAACTGAAGATGGATACTGACGAATTTACGATGCTCATTGACTCTCTGTCCTACGGAGGCAGGGGGGTGGGAAGAAGAGGCGACGGCAAGGTCGTATTCGTTCCCATGGCCCTTCCCGGAGACCAGGTGCGGGTCAGCATCGAACGAGAGTACAGCTCCTACTGCATCGGCCGGGTTACCGAAATCCTCCGTAGCTCGCCTCACCGGGTCGAGCCCGGGTGTCCGTATTTCACGGAGTGCGGCGGCTGCGACTGGCAGCACCTCTCGTATTCCGAGCAACTCCGGTGGAAAGAGACCATCCTCAGGCAGGAGCTCTCAAAGATCGCACACATCGATCTGCCCGGCAGTATCGAGGTCACACCCTCTAAGATGGAGTACGGCTACCGAGGCCACGCAACCCTGCAGTGCAGCAATGATCCCGAGCCTGCTCTCGGTTTCTTCAGAAAAGGCTCCAAGAGCGTCGTTGGCATCGAGTGCTGCGCCGTGCTCAGGCCCCGCGTCCAGGAGATCGCCAGCCAGGCGAGGGAGATCCTGCGTAAAAACCCCATTTACGGGCTCAAGACCATCGAGATTCACTGCCCGCAGGACGAGGGCATCGTCCAGGCCAGGTGCAGGGGGCATATCCACAAGAACGCCCTCAATGCCGTCGAGACCCTCTACCGGGATCTCGACATCTCCGGGCTTTCCTTCGTGGTGCACAGCTCACGTAGGAGCGATCACGTCCTCGGACAGCGCTTCTGCCGGTACAGCCTGCCCCTCGACGGCCGCGAGATTCAGCTTGCCTGCTCCTTCGGCGACTTCATCCAGGCCAACATGCAGGTAAACGCCATTCTCGTCGGGAGCGTGCTGGATCTGGCCCGCGGCTCTCGGAAGATCCTCGACCTCTACAGCGGGAGCGGGAACTTCAGCATCCCCCTTTCCTTCGCGGCTCCCGAGGTGGTGGCCATCGAGAGGAGCCCGAGGCTCGCCTCCCTGGGCAAGACCGTGGCCAAGAAAAATCTCGCGCGCAATGTCAGGTTCCTGGCAATGGATGCCCTCAAGGCGGTAACGTCCATTCGCGACGAGTCCCTCGAGTTCGACACGGTGGTGATGGATCCCCCCAGAGAGGGAGCAAAGGAGGTCGCGCAGCTCATCCCCGAACTCGGTGCGTCCCGTGTCGTCTACATCTCCTGCAATCCGAGCACCCTGGCACGGGACCTCGCGGTGATGTGCGGGGCCGGGTTCTTCCTGAAGTCGATCAGGCTCTTCGACATGTTCCCCCAGACCTATCACATCGAGTCCGTGGCATACCTCGAACGATGATACCAGCGGCACGGACGCCCGGACCGTTTACCTTCATGGGGAGATCCTCTCTGCTTTTTGTCCTAGACAAATTTTTCGACTCAAGGATATATGGTTTCTGATGATTTTCGGGATAATCTGCAAAGAAGACAACCCCGAGGCCCTCGATCTTTCGGGCCGGGTCCGGGAGTGGATCCTGGGCCGGAACCACGAATGCCTGGTCGAGGATCACCTGGCAGACCATCTGGGAATCCAGCATACCGCCAAGCCCTGTGACAAGGCCGACCTGCTCGTGGTTATCGGCGGAGACGGAACCTTCCTGAAAGCCACCTGGATGTCCGCGACCCGGGAAGTCCCCATCCTCGGGGTGCACATGGGTTACCTGGGGTTCCTCACCGAGGTCACCAAGGACGAGATCTACCACGCCCTGGAGTGCGTTCTGAAGGGCGAGTACGTGGTAGAGCAGCGGGTCATGCTTGAGGCCACCCTCATCAGGGACGGCCGGACGATCGCCTCGCAGCACGTTCTCAATGATGTGGTCATCAACAAGGGAGCGCTCGCGAGGATCATCGATATCGAGGTGTGGACCGACTCGACCTTCATCACCCGGTATCGGGCCGACGGGCTCATCGTTTCCACCCCCACCGGCTCCACTGCCTACAACCTGGCCACCGGGGGCCCTATCGTGCATCCCCAGGTGGATGCCATCATCCTGGCCCCTATCTGCCCCCATGTCCGGTCCAACCGGAGCATCGTGCTGCCGGACTCCCAGGAGGTCATCATCGTGATAAAGTCCGGGAAGCACGCGGATAAGATTTTCCTCACCCTCGACGGGCAGAGAGGCTTCCCCCTACTGGCCAAGGACAAACTCGTTGTAAAAAGAGGCAAATACAAGACAAATATCTTGAGATTTCCCCAGCGGGATTATTTTGAGATATTGAGGACCAAGCTCGGCTGGCAGGAGAGATGATCGAGTTCCTGAAAATCTCTTCCATGGCGATCTTCGACGAGGTCGAAATCAATTTCGGGAAGGGACTCAACTGCATCACCGGCGAAACCGGTGCAGGCAAGTCACTGGTTCTCGGGGCCCTGATGCTCCTGATGGGATCGAGGGCGAGTCAGGACCTGGTGCGGCCCGGGGCGCAGAAGGCAAGCATCGAGGCCCTGTTTTCCTTCTCGGGGGAGGAGATGGCCATACGACGGGAAATCTATCCCACCGGTTCCAGCCGGTGCTACATAAACGGAAGGCTGGCAACCGCCACAAGCCTTGCCGAGATCGCCTCGAACTTCATCACCATCTATGGCCAGCACGAGTACCAGGACCTGCTCAATCCCACCCAGCAAATGCTCATTCTTGAGAGCCTGGCCCAGCTGTCGAGGGAGCCGGTAACGAAGGCCTATGAGGACCTTCGCGACGCGGCCGCAGCTCTCAACGAGCTTCAGAGCGCCATCGAGCAATACCGCGCCCAGCGGGAAGAGATGCTCTTCGCGCTGGACGAGCTCAAGATCATGAACATCACCGAGGGGCTCGAGGACGAGCTCCAGCGAGAGCTCCAGATGGCCCGCAGCTCGGCCGAGCTCAAGCAGTGCACGCACCTTGCCGAGGAGCTGCTCTACTCGGGAGCGTCCTCGGTGGTGGAACTGATCGCCCGGGCGAGAGACGCCCTGTCCGCAGCAGCTTCATCTGACCCCGGTCTTGCCCCGCATCTCGAGAACCTCTCTGACCTCTCGGCTCGGATCGAGGATGTCAGCATGGAGCTCAGGGCAAAGATGTCTTCCTATGAGTACGATCCGCAGGCGATCCGGGAGCTCGAGGAAAGGTTGCATTCCATCCAGGATCTCAAGCGCAAGCACCGCAGGGATGAAGCGGGCCTGATCTCCTTGAAGCATGAGCTGGAGGACCGGCTCGCCCTCACCGAAGACTCGGCGCAGGCTCTCGATCGCGCAAGGGAGGCGGTATCGCGCGCGGCCTGCGAGTACCACGAGCGACTCAAGACCTTCCTAAAGAAGCGGGGTGAGTTTTCCCGGTCGTTTTGCGCCGAGATCAACCGGAACCTCCATGACCTGGGAATGCCGGGCGCAGAGTTCAGGGTGACGCAGGAGGACGTGCCGAGAGCGGAAGACCTGCTCTCCAAGGACAGCGGCATGCCCGTGCCGCCGGGAACAATGCTCAAGGGAGAGTTCATCATATCCACCAACGTGGGGCATAAGCATCTTCCTCTGAACCGGGTGGCATCGGGCGGAGAGCTCAGCCGAATCATGCTCGCCATCAAGGTCCTGCAGAAAACCTCCCAGGAGTCGACCCTGATCTTCGACGAGATAGACTCCGGCATCAGCGGACAGACGGCCTTCATGATTGCCAGGAAGCTCAAGGACCTCTCACGCCACGCTCAGTCGATCGTGGTGACGCACCTTCACCAGGTGGCCTCCATTGCGGATGCTCACTTCATCATTACCAAGAAGGAGCTCGACGAGCGCACCACGGTCTCGACCATCTCCGAGGTCCAGGGAATGGACAGGGCCCTGGAACTGGCTCGGATGATGGGCGGCGAGACGCCGTCGCCTGCGGTTATCAGGCACGCAAAAGAGTTGATTGGGCTGTGAGCCCGTATGTCTTCAAGTGGCGACCGCACATGTCGCGGAATGGAAAAACAGGAGGAAGGGCAGACATTCGCAAGCATTTGTTCCATGGGGAGGGGTTTTTGCACCGTCTGGGGGAATAATACGGTTTGACTTTTCTTACGGGCCTGTGGTCTATGGTAAAAAATTTGCCTGGGTAATCTCGGATGATACGTAAGCTGCTCATAGACGAGGTATCGCAGATCAAGGATCTGATCGATCCCTACGTAAAGCAGGGGCTGATGCTGCCAAAGTCCCTGTACTCGCTGTGCACCAGCGTGCGGGATTTCTGGGTCAAGGTCGGCGACAACGATTCCAATGAGATTCTCGGGTGCTGCGCCCTCCAGGTATCCTGGATGGACCTGGCAGAGATCAGGACCCTTGCCGTGAGAAAGGACCTGCAGGGCAGGGGGATCGGCCGGGAGATGGTGGAGGCCTGCATTCGCGAGGCGGCCGAGATGCGGATCAAGACCCTTTTCACTCTCACCTATGTCCCTGATTTCTTCAAGAAACTGGGCTTCAGCGAGATCGACAAGTCGGCACTTCCGAACAAGATCTGGGCGGATTGCATCCACTGCCAGTACTTCCCGGACTGTAGAGAGACTGCACTGATTTACCGAATCGAGGGATGAGAGATGGAACTGGAAGCCAAAATCGAAAGGCTTTCGCACCTGCTCAAAAAACGTTCCATCAACGATTTCGAGATATACGGGACAGCCAGCGATACGATCCGTGCGGAATCCAAGGATTATGCCATGGGGTCCCTGAACAGATCCCGCGAATCCGGGCTCGCCATCCGCGTTCTACTGGATGATGCCATGGGCTTCGCCTACGGGGCAGATCCCACCAATGAGCTCGTTGAGGCAGCGTTGACCTCGGCGAAGTACCAGTTCAAAGACCCCAACAACCGGCTGCCGGACCGTCAGGAAGGCTATGCCGGGCTCGACATCCACGACCCTGCGCTGGAAGGCTTGAGCGCCGAGGAGTGCATCGAGCGGGCCGTGTCGCTCGAACGCGCGGCCCGAGAAGCGGACAGCCGGATCCAGCATGTGAGGAAGGCCTCGTTCTCACGCACCGTATCTCGGGTGAGCGTGCTCAACTCCCACGGGGTACAGGCCTCCACCCTCCTGTCCATGTCCTCGGCCTCCATCATGGTGGTGGCCAGGGAAGGGGACGTCAGCCAGACGGGCTACGAGTTCGGCTTCGGCCACCATCTTGCGGACGTCGACATAGGCCTGGTAGGCTCACAGGCTGCAAAGAGGGCCACGGACATGCTCCGGGCCAGGAGAATCCAGACCATGAAGGCCCCGGTCCTCTTCGACAACGCCACCACCGCTCAAATGCTCGAATTCATCTCCGATGCCTTCATCGGCGAGAACGTCATCAAGGGCAAGTCGTTCCTCGCGGATAAACTGGGCCGAACGTACTTCTCCGGGAACGTGACCTTGATCGACAATCCGCTTGACAGCCGGGCCGCCGATGCCTGCCCCTTCGATGGAGAAGGCGTGTCTTCCCGCAGGACCATCCTGGTCGATCGTGGCACTATATTTGCTTTTGTTTACGACAGTTACTGGGGCGCCGTCGCGGGCAAACCTTCCACGGGCAACTCCGTGAGAGGTGGGTACCGGTCGATGCCATCGTCAGGGGTCAGGCACCTGTGCATGGAACCCGGGCGAGAGGACATGTCGCGGAACCTCAAAGAATTCAAGAAGGTGTTGAAAGTTACCGATATTATGGGAATGCACACGGCGAATCCGATTACCGGGGAGTTTTCCGTAGGAGTGAGCGGGATGCTCATCGAAGAGGGCGAGCCGGTCTATCCTGTCCGCGAGGCTGCTGTTTCGGGCAATATTTATGAATTATTTACAAGGGTTATCGCTATCGGCACCGATGTCCGCGAGTTCGGCGAGGTCCTGTGCCCCTCGGTTCTCATCGATGCCGTTGATGTGAGTGCGCAATGAGGGCAGGGCAGTGAGAGGACGCTGGACAATACTCATCCTATCGAAGGAGAATCAGGGTATTCGAAAGTTCGGGCTCTCGCCGGTACTCGTATCGGCGGTTCTGTTCGTTTTCATCTCTCTTGCGGTTTTCTCTGGGGTTGCCGGGTACAAGCTGTATCACCTTCGGGCCGATCTCTCCCGTGTGGCATCCATCAAGCAGAGGAACCTCGAGCAGAGCCGGCAGATCCAGGCGCTCTCCGAGAAGGTCTCGCTGCTCGACGAGGAGATGAATGTCCTGAGGACATTCAACCGCCACCTCATGGGAATCGCCAAGGTCGACGGGCAGCCCCCGGACGAGCTGACCGGCATCGGAGGAGGCTCCGAGCCCATCCAGGCGGGAGGCACCACCGAGGCCCTGACTGAAAAGATCCTTACCCGGGAGTTGCACTCTCACATCAAGCAGCTCGGCGATGACATCGTGATCGAGCGCGACGTGGCCCGGAACCTCTTGGGCGAGATCGAACGCCAGAGGTCGCTCCTTGCCCACACGCCGGGCACCTGGCCGGCTCGGGGGTGGGTGACCTCCCGCTTCGGCTGGCGCGATTCTCCCTTCACTGGCAAACGCGAGTACCACAAGGGCATGGATATCGCGTGTAGGAAGGGCACTCCCGTGCATGCCCCTGCAGACGGAATTGTAACCTCCTATTACCGGAACGGAGCTTATGGTAATTTCATGGTGGTCAATCATGGGTACGGGATCGTTACCCGCTATGCCCATCTCTCGGAGGCAGTGGCCAAGGTGGGGCAGCACGTTCGCAAAGGCGACCGGATAGCCCTGGTCGGGAACACGGGCCGTTCCACCGGATCACACCTCCACTACGAGGTCCTCGTCAACGGGATCCACGTCAACCCGCAGCGATACGTTCTGAAATAGGCCTTTTACTCAGAATTCGCCCATCTCTGCCCCGGGTTCCTGAAGATACCTGTTGAAATACTGCCCGCACTATTCTAAGAACTCAGTGTCACCCCGATAAAAAGCAAGAACAAGAAAAGGATTCTGATATCCATATGTTTAATTGGCTGGTCAAGATCGTTGGAAGCAAGAACGAGCGTGAACTGAAACGAATCAGGCCCCTGCTGGTTCGCATAAACGAGTTGGAAACCGAATACCGGAACAAGGACGATGCCGCACTCAAGGCAGTTACCCCGGCGTTCAAGAGGCGACTCAAGGCCGGCGAATCCCTCGATGACATCCTCGTGGACGCCTTCGCTGCAGTTAGGGAGGTCTCTCGCAGGACGCTCGGCATGAGACCCTTCGATGTCCAGGTCCTCGGAGGGATCATCCTCCACGAGGGCAAGATCGCCGAGATGAAGACCGGTGAAGGCAAGACCTTGGTCGCCACCATGCCCGTGTACCTCAACGCGCTGCTGGGCAGGGGCGTGCACGTGGTTACGGTCAACGACTACCTCGCCAGGCGGGACGCCGAGTGGATGGGCCAGATCTACCGGTTCCTCGGTCTCGACGTGGGGGTCATCGTGCACGGCCTAGACGACCGGCAGCGCAAGGCGGGCTACGACGCAGACATCACCTACGGCACGAACAACGAGTTCGGCTTCGACTACCTCCGGGACAACATGAAGTTCACCTTTGAGGATTACGTGCAGCGCGACTTCTACTACGCCATCGTGGACGAGGTGGACTCGATCCTCATCGACGAGGCCAGGACGCCGCTCATCATCTCCGGGCCCGCCGAGGACTCCACGACCAAGTACTTCGACGCCAACGCCACCGTGGTGGAGCTTCTCAGGAGAAAGAACGCTGAAGCCTTCTATGCCAAGGACGAGAAGGCCAACACCGTAGTCTTCACCGAAGAGGGAATCGAGGAGCTCCAGAAGATCCTCTCCAAACCAAACCTATACGAGCCCTCCGAGTTCGAGACCGTGCACCATCTCAACCAGGCGCTGAGGGCCCATACGCTCTTCCACCGCGACGTGCACTACGTGGTGAAGGATGGAGAGGTGGTGATCGTTGACGAGTTCACCGGCCGGCTCATGCCCGGAAGGCGCTACTCCGAGGGGCTGCACCAGGCCCTGGAGGCCAAGGAGGGGGTGAAGGTCGCCAACGAGAACCAGACCCTGGCTTCGGTGACCTTCCAGAATTACTTCCGCATGTACGAGAAGCTCGCCGGCATGACCGGTACGGCCGAGACCGAGGCGCTCGAGTTCCGCAACATCTACAACCTTGACGTCGTTGTCATCCCCACGAACAAGCCCATGGTCCGCGTGGACCATCCCGACGTCATCTACAAGACCGAGAAGGAAAAGCTCAAGGCCGTGGTCAAGCAGATATCCGAGTGCCACGAGAAGGGTCAGCCCGTGCTGGTGGGCACGAGTTCGATCGAGAACTCGGAGAAGGTGTCGGCTATCCTGAAGAGGAAGGGCATGCAGCACCACGTGCTCAACGCCAAGCACCACGAGCGCGAGGCCGAGATCGTGGCCCAGGCGGGAAGGAAAGGCGCCATCACCATCGCCACCAACATGGCCGGCCGAGGCACGGACATCGTCCTGGGCGGAAACCCCGAGTTCCTAGCCAAGCAGCGCCTGGCCCCGGACGATCCAGGGTATCCCGAGGTGCTCGAGCAGTTCAGGAAGCTCTGCACCGAGGAGCACAAAGAAGTGGTGGAGGCCGGCGGGCTCTTCATCCTGGGCACCGAGCGCCACGAGAGCAGGCGCATCGACAACCAGCTCAGGGGCCGTTCCGGCAGGCAGGGCGACCCCGGCGCAACCCGGTTCTACCTGAGCCTGGAGGACGACCTGCTGCGCATCTTCGGTTCGGAGCGCATCTCCGCCATCATGGACCGCCTGGGAGTCGCCGAGGACGAGCCCATCGAGCACCGGCTCATCTCGCGCAGCATCGAGGGCGCCCAGAAAAAGGTGGAGGCCAGGAACTTCGAGATCCGCAAGCACCTCCTCGAATACGACGACGTGATGAACAAGCAGCGCGAGATCATCTATTCTCAGCGCAGGACCATCCTTTCGGAGGAGAACCTCAAGGAGCACATCACCGACATGATCGACGAACTCCTGGAGGAAACTTTCAGCCTCTACATCCCGCCCAAGGCCCCGGCGGCCGAGTGGGACACGGAGGGCCTCAAGGGCTGGGTGAAGAACATTTTCGACCTGGATCTCGATTCCTGGCCCGAGCCGGGGTCGAGCAGCGATGCGGCCATGGCCAGCCTCCGCAGCCGGATTCTCGCCCGTTATGACGAGCGGGAGCAGGTGTTTTCTCCGGAGATCATGCGCATGGTAGAACGCCAGGTGCTCCTGATCACCTTGGACAGCCTCTGGAAGGACCACCTGCTTTCCATGGACCACCTCAAGGAGGGCATCGGGCTGAGAGGCTACGGGCAGAAGAACCCCCTGCGTGAGTACCAGCGCGAGGGCTTCGACCTGTTCGTCTCCACGATCACCCGCATGAAGGAGCTCTCCCTGGAACGCCTCTTCAAGATCCAGATCCAGCGGCAGGAGGATGTCGAGCGCATATCCACCCGGGAGCGCAAGCAGCGCATGCAGCTCAGCCGTGGCAACCACTCGGAAAAGCCTGCCACCTTCAAGCGGCATGGGAAGAAAGTGGGTAGGAACGACCCATGCCCCTGCGGATCCGGCAAGAAGTACAAGCACTGCTGCGGGGTGAACGAATGATTCCCCGGGGCTTTTCCTTCTCAGCGATCAATGCCGGGGTGAAGTCTCCCCAGGTAAAGCGCAACGACATGGGGCTCATCTTCTGCGACGCCTCGGCCGCGCTCGCGGGTGTCTTCACCCGCAACCGGGTAAAGGCGGCCCCGGTGATCATCGGGCAGGAACTGGTGCGCAGGGGGACCGCGCGCGCAATCCTGGCCAATGCAGGCAACGCCAACGCCTGCACCGGCCCCCAAGGCATTCTCGATGCCCGCAGGATCATGGCCGCAGCGGCCGCAGAACTCGGCGTCGACGAGAACGAGGTCGTGCCCCTGTCAACCGGGGTCATCGGCGTGAGCCTTCCCGTAGACCGGATGATCTCCAGAATCCCGGGTCTCGTCACCGGACTCGGCGAGGACCATGAGACCTTCGCCCGCTCGATGATGACCACCGACACCTTTCCCAAGATCGCTCACAGAACCACCGGCAAAGCGTCGGTGCTGGGAATTGCGAAAGGGGCGGGTATGATCTCGCCGGACATGGCGACCACCTTGGCCGTTGTTCTCACCGATGCGGCAGTCACTGCTTCTAAGCTCGATCGAATCTTGAGGGACGCGGTCGAACACAGCTTCAACGCGATCACGATCGACGGCGACATGTCGACCAATGATACGCTTCTGGCCCTTTCCAGTGGTTATGTTGTTGATAATATTAATGATATAGAAATAGCCATCGCAGAAGTCATCCTCGAGCTCGCCATGCTCATCGTACGCGACGGTGAGGGAGCGACCAAGTTCGTGACCATCCGGGTCCAAGGCGCGGGGAGCACGCGGGATGCGAAGCAGGCCGCCATGTCCGTGGCAAAGTCGCTCCTGGTCAAGACCGCGCTCTTCGGCGCAGATCCCAACTGGGGGCGCATCGTGGCGGCTCTGGGATACAGCGGTGTCGAGATCGATCCCGAGAAGATAACCGTCGAGGTATCCGGGTACCGCGTCGTGGAGCACGGCCGTGAGGCCGGGGCCTTTGACGAGAACCGGCTCCATTCGCTCCTCAAGGAACGCGACATCGAGATGAACATCAGTCTCGGGGACGGGCCCGGGTCGTTTACCGCCTACACCACGGACATCTCCTATGAC
>JBASVF010000251.1:0-2562 GCA_049275795.1 Desulfomonilia bacterium | reverse complement strand
ATGAAGTCCTCGTAGGTGCAACCTAACTCCTTATGCACCAGCGAATCCATGCTGGCGTTCGCGTCCACCGTGGTGGAATCCATCCCGAGTGCCCGTCCCGACACTAATCCACGTTGGGCACACTGCGCCAGCACCTGCATAAACACCAGGCGGAAGAGCTCTTCCGGAAATAACTGGCGCGTTTTGCGCAACGTGCTCTCGTCCGGTGTCCGTTCATCAAGACCATAGCCCAGGTATTTCCGAATCACCAGCGAATCGGCCAGGCGAAATTCCAACGCGCGATCCGCCACAATATTCTCAAAGAACGCCACCAGCATGCATTTGAAAAACACCACCGGATCGAGAGAGGGACGCCCCATCTTCTCGGCATACAGCGGTGCGGTCAATGCACGGACGAAGGACAAATCGATCAGCGCGTCCAAGCGCTCATAGAAATGCCGCTTTGGAATATGGGCATAGGGGGCACCGCTTGGAATGAACAAGCTAGGCGCCGCGATTTTCTTGTGTCCTTGACTCATACGTATAGTATTCGACAAACCTTGGCAAAACTCCCCACAGCAAAAAGAAAATTGTGATAATTTTTTTACATTATATCTCGCTTGCCCGACCGCGACTTTATCCGCGGGCTGCTAGCCCGGATTATGCACGTCGAGCGTAAATCGCCGACACCGCGTCATTTTTTCAGTCGGCTGAGCAAGTATGCGAGCCTTGCTGTCGAATAAGAGAGTTACCACACACTCTTCACAGAAAGGCTCTGACTGATGACTTCGACGCTGACCTTGGACTTTCCTGCCGTGGCCGGGCGCACCGTGACCGCCGTGTGCGATGGGGGCGACGTGACCTCCGATGCGGGGGTATTGTTGCTGAAGCAGGCGGATGCCCGGCTGGGGCTGACGGCGCGGCTGGCCACCGGGCTGTGCGATGCGCGGCAGGCCGGGAAGGTGGCACACCTGACGTTGGAGATGCTGCGCGCCCGGGTCTTCGGCATCGCGCAGGGCTACGAGGACTGCAACGATTTCGACCGGCTGGGCGGCGATCCGGGCTTCAAGGTGGCGTGCGACCGTTTGCCGGCCACCGGCGCGGATCTGGCCAGTCAGCCGACGCTCTCGCGCTTTGAGAACGCGCGCACGCCGGGTGAACTGGTGCGGCTGGGCACGGCACTGCTGGCCACCGCCGTGGCGCAACTCCCGCGGGACACCAAGCGGGTGGTCATCGACGTCGATCCCACCGACGATCCGTGCCACGGCCAGCAGCAGTTGTCCTTCTTCAACGGCTTCTACGACGCCCACTGCTTGCTGCCGCTGCAGGTGATGGTGCAGGCGGACGGCGGGCGGCAGTGGCCGGCGGCGGCGCTGTTACGGTCGGGGAAGGCGGGGCCGACGGTGGGGCTGGCGAGCGTGCTGCGGCCGCTGGTGCGGGCGATTCGCCGACAGTGTCCCGACGCGCGGATCGAACTGCGCGCCGATAGCGGCTTCGGGTGCGATGCGGTACTGCGGCTTTGCCACGCGCTGGATCTGGACTACACGCTGGGGTTGAAGGGTAACGCCGTGCTGGAGCGGCTCTCGGCCTGTGTCCGGGCGACGCTGGAGGCGGAGGTCGCCCAAGCCCGCGCGGCGGCGCCGGATGATCCCCACGCGGGGGATGGGCTGCGCGTGTATCAACTCTTCCCGTACCAGGCCGGCCCGTGGGAGGGATGGGAGCGAGTAGTGCTGCGCGCGGAGTGGACGCAGGGCACGTACAATCCCCGTTTTATCGTGACGAATCGCGTGGACCTGACCGGGCGGGAGTCCTACGAGCATTACTGCGGGCGCGGCGAGTGCGAGAACCGCATCAAGGAGTTCAAGCTCGACCTGGCGGGCGGGCGGACCAGTTGCCACCGGTTCCTGGCGAATCAGTTCCGCCTGCTCTTGCAGCTGGCGGCGGCGCTGCTGCTGGCGGTGCTCCAGGAGGCGCTGGCCGGCACGGCGTACGCCCGGGCGCAGATCAGCACGCTGCGTACCCGGTTGCTGAAAGTGGGGGCGAAAGTCGTGCAGACGGTCCGGCGGATCTGGTTCCACCTGCCGACGAGCTTTCCGGCGCAAGACCTCTGGGTGCGGCTCTGCCAGCGGCTGGCCTGAGCCGCCCATACAGGACAATCCGAGGAGTCTCAACCGGGGGGGCACCGTCCGGGGCAGGGTTGTGGCTGGTGGAGCGTATGGACGCACGTTGACGGGAAAAGGAGGGCAAAATCCGGCCGTCCGTGGAGCAGTACCGCGAAGGAAGCGCTGGTGGTGGGACACCAACGGCCTTCAAGCGGCTTGTCGGCAGGCAGAAGAGGAGCAGTCGGCTCCTTCATGAATAATCCGGGTTAAGTGCCCGGCTGCATGTTCTCGATCCGCAGCGTCCGCTGCTCGCCGGGCTGCATGCGCGGCGTCTCTTCTTCGATGCCCTGGCCTTCGATCTCGAAGGCGTGGACCATCGTGCCGTTGTTCGTCACATTGAAGACCACGTCGCCGGCCGGCGCGGTGTTGGGCTCCAGTTCGAAAGCGAACTCCGTCATGCCGACGTTCACCTGCGTCACCC
>JBASVF010000250.1:0-2621 GCA_049275795.1 Desulfomonilia bacterium | reverse complement strand
GCACTCGGCGATATTGGGACAGCGGGCCTCCTCGCAGACCGTCGCGAGGCACGATTCGCGCAGGCATTTCCTGGTGGGGTGAAGATCTCTGAGCCTGAGACTCCTCTTGGCCCAGGAGGGAATCCTCCCGGCTGAACGCGATATGTCCGGGGGCTCCTTCATGGGGCGAACCTGCGGGCGGGCCGATGCATCGGGCCGCGTCGCGGCGGCCTTGAAGGCCCGGCCGGATCGCACGGCACGGTATAGGGGCACGTGCGCTTAAAGAGATCTCCCATGCCGGGAGCCGGCTTCTGGACGGATGCGATCTTCATGCGAGCTTCCCGGCGATCTTTTCTCTCGTGGACATGATGTGATCCGAGATGACTTGCGTGTCGCCGATCACGGGCATGAAGTTCGTGTCGCCCCTCCAGCGGGGCACGATATGGAAGTGGAAGTGCTCGGCGATGCCCGCTCCGGCCACGGAGCCGAGATTGCACCCTGCATTAAACCCGTCCGGGTTCATCGCCTCGCGCATGGCCGCGATGACCTCCCTTGCAAGAGACATGATCTCGGCGAACTCTTGATCCGTTATCTCGGTGATGTCCGCCACGTGGCGGTACGGAACGATAAGGCAATGGCCGGCAGTGTAGGGGAAGCGGTTCATGATGGCGAAACTCACGGCGCCTCTCTTGAGGATCAGCGGATCGTCGGCTGCAGGGGCGGTGCAGAACACGCAGGATGCGTTTTTGGGCCCGGTGATATATTCGATGCGCCAAGGCGCCCAGATGTTGCTCATAACCATACGACCTCTCCTCGGATCGTGTTGCCTTCAACCTGCATTATACCGATGGACCTGCGGGAAGTAAATCGGGAGTCTGTGGGGGAGCCGGGATTGAAAAAGTAGGTCCCGGACTCGGTTCCGGCAAAGGCCTGGTGGCTGTGGCCGTAGATGATGGCATCCACGTTCTCGAACGAGTGCTTTATGCGGTCCCTGATTCCATGGGGAGAACCCCAGCCGTGAATGACCCCGATGCGCACGTCTTCCACGGTGATGATCCTCTTTTCAGGCAGGATCTTGCGAATCTCCAGTGAGTCCATGTTCCCGCACACCGCCGCCACCTCCCTGCCCAGGGCGGAGAAGACGTCAAGAACGTCCATGGTGACCAGGTCCCCCGCGTGGACGATCAGGTCCGCATCGGAGAAATGCCTCATCACCAGGAGTTCGAGGCCCGCGTCATACCCGGTGATGTGGGTGTCGGAAATGACGCCGATCTTTTTCATGGCACGCTGGTAAGGCCGTCAGACGGCCCCCGCCGGCTGCAGCGTCGGAGAAGAGTCCGGGGGACAGGGCCTAAGCCCGGGGCGGGCTGAAGGTCAGAGATACTCGTCCGAATCATCATAGATGTTCTTCACGTCATAGACCACGCAGCCCGGGGCCTTGTACCTGTTGATATCGAGCCTCTTGAACTCATCGTGGGCCACAGCTGCCATGATGCCTTCGTAACCGGGTTTGAGGCCCGCTTCCGAGGTTATGAGGTCGAGCCCGTACTCGCGTTTGACTTCCTCCGGGTCGGCCAGGGGATCGAAGACATCGACGTTGCAGGCAAAGTCCTTGAGCTGGCGCACGATGTCGAAGACCTTGGAATTGCGGATATCAGGGCAGTTCTCCTTGAAGGTGATCCCCAGGACCAGAACGTTGGAATCTGTGATGCGATGGGCCTTCTTGACCATCATCTTCACTAGTTGGGTGGCCACGTACCTCCCCATGCCGTCATTGAGCCTCCTGCCGGCGAGGATGATCTGCGGGATGTAGCCCAGGCTCTCGGCCTTGTGGGTGAGGTAGTAGGGGTCGACGCCGATGCAGTGTCCGCCCACGAGCCCGGGCTCGAAGGCCAGGAAATTCCACTTGGTGCGCGCCGCTTCGAGCACGTCTCTGGTCCGGATGCCCATGCGCGCGAAAATCATGGAGAGCTCGTTTACGAAGGCGATGTTGATGTCCCGCTGGGCGTTCTCGATGACCTTGGCCGCCTCGGCGACCCGGATGGAGGGGGCCAGGTGGGTTCCGGCCTCGATGATGGATGCATAGAGGGCGTCCACGATTTTTGAGGCCTCCGGCGTCGAGCCCGAGGTCACCTTCTTTATCGTGGTGAGCCGGTGTTTCCTGTCGCCGGGATTGATTCGCTCGGGGCTGTATCCGCAGAAGAAATCCCGGTTGAACTTCAGGCCGGAGATCCTCTCGATGACCGGCACGCAGTCCTCCTCTGTCGCACCGGGATACACGGTGGATTCGTACACCACGAGATCGCCCCGGGAGATGACCCTCCCCACGGTCTCGCTCGCCTTGATGAGCAGGGTGATGTCCGGCCTGTTGTAGATGTCCACCGGGGTGGGAACTGCGACGATGTAGGTGTTGCAGGACCGGAGCTCATCCTCCCGGGAGGTGAAGCTTAGGAATTTCGCTGAGCGGAGCTCTTCCCCGGTGACCTCCCGCGTCCTGTCGAACGATGCCTTCAGCTCGCTGATCCTCGTCTCACTGAGGTCGAACCCGGTCGTGGGATACTTTTTCCCGAACTCCACGGCCAGGGGCAGGCCGACATAACCGAGGCCGATCACTCCGATCAGGTGCTCCATGCGCTCTCTCC